>DASQMQ010000622.1:0-12192 GCA_035645455.1 Pseudonocardia sp. | reverse complement strand
CGGCCCGGCCGGGGTCCCACTGCTGCGGTCGACGGCCGCGGTCGGGCCGCCGTCGATGCCGTCGGCGACGCCCTCGCCGGCCGCGATCCCCAGGCCGGGGAGCAGGTCGGCGACGGTGGAGTCGGAGCTGGCCACCGACCGGGTCGTGCCGCCGCACACCCCGCCGGCCAGCGTGCACCCCGCGGTCCCGGACGAGCCCCGCTCGGACACTCCGTCCGAGCCGGTCGCCAGCGTGGTGACGGTGCCGTCGCAACCCTCCGCGCAGTCCAGCATCCCGGTCACCACCACCGCGGACGAAGGCCCCGGCACGGCTGCACCACCGGCTGCACCACCGGTGCTACCGGTGCTACCGGTGCCACCGGTGCCACCGGTGCCACCGGTGTCGTCCTGGCCGGCGGCGCCCGCCGGACCAGCGGCCGGTGCGTCGGTGTCCTGATCGGTGGTGTTCTGCCCGGCGGCCACCGGTCCTCGGGCGAGCGCCCCGGGGTCGAACGGGCCGGTGCCCAGCCGCTCGGCCAGGATCTGCGTCGCCCCCGGCGCCGCCGCGGCCACGACCTCGGCCTGCCCGCCGCACGCGCCAC
The DNA here is from genome assembly GCA_035645455.1 of Pseudonocardia sp. Classification (GTDB taxonomy): domain Bacteria; phylum Actinomycetota; class Actinomycetes; order Mycobacteriales; family Pseudonocardiaceae; genus Pseudonocardia. The sequence goes on along the minus strand of DASQMQ010000622.1, from coordinate 11,611 downwards.
CGCCGACCGCGCAGGTCACCGTGCCGGTCGCCGGCCGGGGCAGCCCGCCAGGCACGGCGCCGTCAGCCCCCTGGGCGGTCGCGGTGGCCGTGCCCTCGCAGCCCTGCGGGCAGTCCAGGGCCGCGGTGGCCTGGGCCAGGCTCGACGGTCCGGCCGTCGGCTGGCCCGCCGCGGGCAGCCCGGTCGCCGGGTCGAGCACCACGTGGTCCGGCGCCGAGGAGGCGACCGACCCGGCCCGGCCGGCGCACCCGCCGCCGGTCACCGAGCACTCCACGGTGGCCGTCGAGCCGCGCGGTTGCGGGGACACGGCCGTGTCGCGGGCGCTCGTCCGCGCGGTGCCCGTGGCGGCGCACAGCTGGGCGCCGGGCTCGCACCCGACCTGGACGTCCGCCGCCGACGTGCTCACCGGCCCCGACACCGGCGCCACCACCCCGGCGGCGATCTCGGCCGCGGTCAGCAGCACCGGCTCCCGGTCGACCACCGCGGTCCGCGCCTCGGCTGCGCAGTCGCCGCCGGCCCCGGACACCGCGCAGGTGGTGGCGGCCGAGCTGTCGCGGACCCCGGTGACGTCCCCCGACGCCGCACCGGAGGTCGCCGCGCCGCCCGACGCCTCGCACCCCGCCGACCCGCACCCGCCCTGCATGCCGGCGGAACTGGTGGCCTCCAGCGTCCGGAGCTCGCCGGCCGGCGCCGCGGCCGCCCGCGGCTGCGCGGTGGCCGCGGACTCGCCGACCCGGGACGCGGCCTCGATCGCGCACCCCCCGGCGGTCGCGCTGCAGTCCGCGGAGGCCCGCGTCTCGCGCACCGGTGCCGCTCCGCCCGCGGCGGCCGGGACCCCGGTGATCTCCCCGGTGGTGGCGACCTCAGCGGTGCCGCTGCAGCCCTCGGCGTCCGCGCACTCGACCCCGGCGTCCGCGGTGCTGCTCGCCACCCCGTCGCCGTCGGTCAGCGGGGCCGGCTGGGCCAGGGCGGCGTCGAGGGCGGCCCAGTCGCCGTCCTCCGCGGCGGTGGCCCAGGCGGCCTGCTGCGCGGTACGGGCCGCCTGCTCGTCGGTGACGACGGTGTTGTCCACCTCGGTCGCGGCGTCGGCGTGGCAGGACCCACCGGGCCCGGTGGCGTCGGCCAGGGTGCACGACCCCGACCCGCTGCTCGTCCGGCCGGCCCCGGCCCGGAGCCCGGAGGCCTCGCCCCGGGTGGCGGTCCCGGCCGAGCCGGTGCAGCCCTCCGCGGCGCACTCCAGCTCGGTCCCGGCGGCGCTGTGGCCCGCGACTCCGTCGTCGCCGGCGGCGACCGTGGTCGTGCTGTGCGCCCGGCAATCGGCGACGGCCGCGGTGCACGTGGTCTCGGCACTCGTGGTGGCCGTCGGCTCGGCCTGGGCCGGTGCCGCGGCGGTGGTGTCGGCGCCGCTGCTCTCGACGGTGCGGGTGGCGCCGCCGGTGGTGCGGGTGGTGGCCGAGCCGGTGCAGTCCGCGCCGGAGCAGTCCACCTCCGCGGCGGCGGTGACGGTGTCCGGGTCCTCGTCGTGCGACCACTCGTCGCCCAGATCCACCGAGGACCGGGTCGCGCAGCCCGTCGACGCCGCGGTGCAGGTGGCCGTCCCGCTCCCGGTCCGGTTGCGCACCCCGAGCACCTCCGGCCCGGCCTCGTCCTCGACGGCGGCCGCCGGGCCGCCGTTCCCGGCTGCCGCGGCCCGGGCCTGCGCCTGATCGGCAGCTTCCTCGGCAGCCCGCTCGGCGGCCCCGCCGTCACCGCTGCCGGTGCTGGTGCTCGTGCACCGGCCGGCATCGGTGGCGCAGTCCGCCTCCGCGCCGCTCCGGTCCGCGGCCCCGGCCACCGCGCACCCACCGGTGCACGACGCCGAGAGCGCGGCCCGATCCCCATCCACCGCCGGGGACGGACCGGTGGCCTGCCCCGCACACGATCCGTCCGCGGAGGCGCACTCCATCTCCGACCCGTCCGGGCCGGCCCGGCTCTCCTGGGCGCACCCACCCGCATCGGCCGCGCACGTCGTCGACGCCGTCACCGTCTCGACCGATCCGGTGGCCCCGTCCACCACCTTCGTCGACGTCGAGGTCGCGCACCCCGCGTCCGCGCCACCCAGGACGCACGACGCCGAACCCGCGCTGTCCCCGGAGTCCGCCCGCGCCGAGCACCCCGACGACACCCCGGCCAGCGCCAGGCACCGGTCGGCGACCCGCTCGCCCGCGCCGTCCTCGCTCACCGCACCGCAGGCGAGGAACACCCCGCTCGACCCGCAGCCGGCCGCCGCCCCCGGCCCACCCGCAGCGCCGCCGTCGGCGTCCCCCTCCGCGGACCGGTCGTCCGAAGCACCGTCGTGCGCCGCTGCGCCGCCACCGGGCTGCTGGCCACGGTCGTCACCGGCGCCGTCCTGGGTGGAACGGTGAGCGGTGGCGGTCCCGGTGCCCCCGCCACCGGGACTGCCACCACCCACCGCGTACCCCGCGCGCCCATCGGCACGCTCGCCCTCGGCGTGGCCATCCTCGTCGTGGCCGTTGCCGCCGTCGCCGCCGTTGCTGCCGCCCCGGCCGCTGCTGCTGTTCGCGTCGGAGCCGTTGCCATCGGAGCCGTTGCCATCGGTGCCGTTCGCATCGGCGCCGTTCGCATCGGCGCTGTTCGCGTCCGTGCTGTTCGCATCCGTGCCGTTCGCGTCGGTGCCGTGCCCGTTGCGGGCGGCGTGCTCGTCGCCCTGCTCGTCGTCGCGACCGGCCGCACCCGCGCCGACCGGGTCGGTGTGGTTGTCGGTGACCGCCATCAGCTCGTCGGTCGCCGCGTAGACCTGCGCGCGCTGCTCCTCGTAGGCCGCGACGTTCCTCTGGTGCGCGGCCGCGGTGACAGTGCCGTCGGCGACCTTCTTCTCCTCCGCGGCCAGCGCCCGCTCCCGCGCGGACAGCGCCCGGTGGCCCTCGACCACCTCGTCGACCAGCTCGGCGCGCTCCGGGGACAGCGCGGCCCGGTCCCGCGCGGCCTGCTCGGCCAGCTCCTCGTGCGCGGCCTGGTTCCTCGCGTGCTCGGCCGCCGTCACGTCACCCGCGGCGACCCTCTTGTTCTCCTCGGCCAACTGCCTCGCCGAGTTGTCGACCTCGATCCGGTCCTCGAGGACCTTCTCGGTGTGCTCGGCGGAGTCGTCGTAGTCGACCCACTGACCGTCGCGCCACTCGCCGTCGGATTCGTCGTGGCCGTGCGGCGGTCCACGCGGAGCGTCCTCGTCGCCCTCGGCCGACATCAACGACACCGTGCGGGCCTCGCCCCCCGACCCCCCGGAGAGCTCGTCGTCGACGCCGGCCACCACCTGAGCCCACGTCACGTCCCCGCCGTCGGCGCCCTCGTCGTCCTCGCCGCCGGCCTGCTGCGCGGCGACGCCTTCGCCGGCGTCGCCACGGGTCCCGTCGCCGGAGTCCGCGTCCTCGGTCGCGGCGTCGGTCCCGTCGTCGTCGCGGGCGTCCTGCGGGTCGGTCTCGTCGGTCTCGTCGGCCTCGTCGCCGAGACCGGCCCGGACCTGCTCCACCACGGCCAGCCGCGCGGCAGCCCGCTCGTCGTCAGCCCGCTCGGCCGCGCCGCGGCCGTTCCGACGGTCCTCGACGTCGGCCAGGTCCTCGACGTGCGCCCGCACCAACCGCTCGGCCTGCTCGCGGACCTCGTCGTCGTCGCGGTCGCCATCGGCCAGTCGCGCGACCCACTCCTCGACATCAGCGGCCGAGAGCCGCTCCTCGGCAGCGGAATCGTCGTCGGTCGGAGCCGTTCCCGTGCGGGCCGGATCTCCGTTGTCGGAATCGTCGCCGTCGGCGCTGCCCCCGGAAGCGGTCAGCAGCCGGACCGGAGCACTCCCGCCGTCCTCACCCGCTCCCGCATCAACCGGACCGTCCGCCGATTCACCGTCATCGGCCGCGCCCTCGTCCTCATCCGCACCGGACTTCCCGTCCTCCGCCGGCTCATCGTCCCCAGCGGATTCCCCGCCCTCGACCGGCTCCTCGTCCCGAGCCGGCTTCTCCGCATCGGCCGGCTTCGCCGCATTGGCCGGCTTCGCCGCATCGGCCGGCTTCGCCGCATCCGCGGGCCTCCCGGCGGCCGACTTCCCGTCGTCGGGCTTCTGGTCGCCGGACTTCTCCTCCGCGGACTGGTCGTCCGGGTTCTGGCGGTGGGTCACCGGGGTCACGCCGTTGTCGGCGTCCCCGTCCACATCCGCACCGGAACCCGCACCGGACTCGCTGTCCCCATCCCCAGCGCCCTCGCCATCGGCGGCATCCTCCGCCGACCCGGATCCGCCCGGCTCGCCGGATTCCGGCTCCTCGGCCGCATCGGGCTTTCCTTCGGTCTCGGACTTCGGCTCCTCGCCGGACTCGGGCTCGCCCTCGGTCTTCGGCTCGTCGTCGGTCTTCGGCTCGTCATCGGACTCCGGCTCGTCATCGGACTCCGGCTCATCATCCGACTCCGGCTCGTTATCGGACTCCGGCTCGTCATCCGACTCCGGCTCGTCATCCGACTCGCCCGAGCCACCATCCTTATCACCGGCCGGCCTGCTGTTCCCTCCCTTCGACAGGCCCGCCTGCGCAACCGTCACCGGAACCGCCGCGGATGCCGGCGACGCGGCCAGGAATGCCGCACCCGTCCACAGCACCACGACGAGCCCGATGGTCCACAGCACCCACCGCACCACTGCCCGGACCCTGTCCAGCACCGACAGCCGCAGCCGCGCCACCACGGGCACGCCAGGACGCACGACAGGGCCACCGGGCCCCGCGTGCATCTCGACCTGCCGGCTCATGGCGAACGACTCCCGGGTGATGTGACGGAAGGAAGGGAGGGAGGGATCGACGCGGCTCATCGCTCGGGCATCAGCCCGCGGCAGCACGCATCATGTGCAGGAAGAAACCAGGGCCTGCTGCCTGTCGCGCCGGAAGCTGCGACCTGCACCGGACGGTCGTACCCACGTCCGGAACCCCACCCCGGATCCTCGCCCTCTGCGCAACGTCAGCAGCGGGTGGTGATCCGGAGGGCCTCGGCTGCACGCCGGGACCGGATCGGACGCTACCAACGCCGGGTCGGGTTCGGCAAGGACCTCTCGCCGCAACCTCCGGCCACCGGGCCCCGACCGGCCGGACCGGGCGGACCGCGGTCACCCGGAGGACAGCCCGGCGGGCACCGGACCCGCAGATCGCCGGACCTGATCGTCGGAACGACGCAGAATCGACCGCACTCGGCGATCGCGATTCACCTCGGACCGGCATTCCGGCGTGCCCGACTCGCATTCGATCAGCATCCGTCGACGTCGACCCCGAACAGTCGGCCGATCCAACGAGGTGGACGACCGCGTCGACTCCGACGGCGTACCAGGAGTCGTGGCGCCGTCGTCCGGGGGCCGGTGGCCGGGCAGCAGCGGAGCCCCTACAGGCCATGGAGGCGTGGGGCGCCGGCAGGGTCGGAGCGGGATCCCGCTACCCGGATCGCCGATCCGGCGGAATCAGATCGGGCAGCCCCTGGTCACCAGGTACCGATCATCGCCGCGATCTCGGCCCGGGTGCGGGCCGGGGTGAACGCCTGGACGCTCACCTGTTCCATCACCCCGAGGTAGTCCTCGACATCGGCCCGCTTGTCGACGTAGATCGCACTGTTGAGCTGTTCGAGGTACACCACGTCGGGCAGATCGGGTTCGGCGAACCGCAGGACGGTGAACGGCCCGCCGACCGCGGCGTGGCTGCCGACGCTGAACGGGAGCATCTGCACCGTCACGTTCGGCAGCGAGGTCATGTCGAGCAGGTGCGCCAACTGCACTCGCATCACCGACGGGGGGCCGAAGGGTCGGCGCAGAGCCGCCTCGTCGAGCACCGCCCAGAACTGCGGGCCACCCGGTCCGCTCAGCATCTTCTGCCGGTTCATCCGCAGCCGCACCCGGCGGTCGACCTCGAACTCCGATTCGGCGCCGTGCCCGGCCAGGATGATCCGGCGGGCGTAATCCTCGTGCTGGAGCAGGCCGGGCACGAACTGCACCTGGAACGTCCGCAGGTAACTGGCCTCCTGTTCCAGGCGCAGGTACATCTCGAACCAACTGGGCAGCAGATCGCCGTCCTGCTGCCACCAGCCGCGGGCATTGGCCGGCTTGACCATGTCGAGCAGGAGGACCCGCTCATCGGGATCGGTGACGCCGTACAACGTGAGCAGATCGGTGAGATCGCGTTCCTTGAACCCGACCCGTCCCAGCTCCAGACGGCTGATCTTGGCGTGCGACGCGCGGAGCGCCTCGCCGGCCTCCGACCGGGTGATCCCGGCCGCCTCGCGCAGCCGGCGCAGGTGGGCGCCGAGCACCATCCGGACGACGGTGGGTCCGCCCGGCTGGGCGGGGTCCCAGGGCACCGATCCGCCGATCGGAGGGCGCGTCTCGTCAGCCACGGCTCACCTTCGGCGACGGGTACCTCCGCGCGGCCGACGACGTCCCCGGCCCGTCCGGGGTCGCCTCCGGCCGGCCGCCCGGAGCGCCGGCGGGACCGAGCCTAGACCGGCCGCCGACCGTGCGACCGCGACCGGTCACCGTCCGAGGTCGTCGAACTCCCCGGCCTTGGCACCGGCCAGGAACGCGGCGATCTCGGCCCGCGTGTAGACCAGTGCGGCCCCCTCCGGATCGCGCGAGTTGCGCACCGCGACGGCGCCTCCGGGCAGTGCGGCGACCTCGACGCAGTCCCCGCTGGGATTGCTGACGTCGCTCTTCCGCCAGGTCACGTCGCCGAGCAGCGGGGCCGCGATGCTGGTCATGCGGTCGAAGCGGTCGTTCACGAGATCTCCGAAGGCGGTTCCGTAGGGGTGCGCACCACGCTGGGCGTGCAGATGCACGTGCATCCGCCTGTGCAGATGGTTGTACAGATGCTGTTGCAGAGGGACTTGCGGATGCAAGGCTGGGTCGGCAGACTGGGCCGAGAGGTAGCGTGTTCGAGACCAGCGGGACCTCACGATCCGGCTGGCGCAGCTGCGGAATGGGGGACCGTGAGCAGAGAACACCGGCAGCCCTCGCACGGGGCGCTGTTCGACCCCTCCACCGGTGGCTCGGCCCCGATGCGCGTCGTGTCCACGACGATCTCCATCACCTGCTTGAACGACGGCATGGCGCACGACGTCTCCGACGGCCAGTTGGCCGCCGCGGCGAACGACCGGGCCGGCAGCTACATCGCCGTCTGCGGGCACGTGGTCACCGCGGCGTCGATGGTCGAGCCGGACGGCAAGCGCTGCCCGCTCTGCGCCGAGGTGTACGGCCTGAGCCGCCCGCAGCGGCGCCGGCGCTGGTTCTAGCGCGCGGCCGCCCGGCGGCGCCCCGACGAGACCCCGACCCGCTCCCGGGCCGGGGTCTTCCGCATCAGGACCCGGTCGGTTCCAGGACGATGTCGAAGGCGACCTGCGCCCACCGCACGTCCAGCACCCGGCCGTCCGGTGCGGGGCCGGGATCGTGCTCGGCGAAGTCGACGACCAGGCTCGGCTTGACCCCGAAGACCGCGTCGGTGTCCAGGTAGCGGTCGCCGGCGGCGAAGATGTGCGTGATCAGCGTGCGGTGACCGGGCGCGTCGACCTTGAAGTGCAGGTGCGCCGGGCGCATGGGGCTGCGGCCGGTCGACTCCAGCAGCTCGCCCACCGGACCGTCGATCGGGATGCCGTAGTGCGACGGGCGCACCGACCAGAACCGGTAGCCACCGTCGTCCGCGCTGGTCAGCCACCCGCGGCCGGCGACGACGTCGCCCTCGTACTGCACGTCGTACAGACCGTCCTCGTCGGCCTCCCAGACCTCGATGCGGGCGCCGGCGACCGGCGAGCCGTCGGTCGAGCGGACCGTCCCGGACACCCAGCAGGGCATCCCCTTCGCGCCGTGCGCGATGTCCCCGCCCAGCGGCACCTCCGGCGCGGTCGGGACGAAGAACGGCCCGAAGACCGTGGACTCGGTGGCGGCCGGGGTGGCCGGGGAGTTGATGCCCACGGTCAACATGGACAGCCCGAGCACGTCGGAGAGCAGGATGAACTCCTGGCGCCGGTCGTCGGTCTTGTGCCCGACCCGGGTCAGGAACTCGATCCCGGCCAGCCACTCCTCGTGGGTCAGCCGGACCTCCCTGGCGAAGCCGTGCAGGTGCCGGGTCAGGCTCTGCACGATCTCCCGCAGCCGGTCGTCCTGGGTCCCGGCGAAGCTGTCCACCACCTGGTCGGTGACGGCCTGCTCCCGCGCCTCATCCATGTTGCTCCTCTCCCGACCCCGCTCCGGACCAGGCGGCGTGCACCAGCCGATGCATCCCCCCGTCGCGCACCGGCACGGGGTTGTCCGGCGGCACCACCGGCTCGGTCAGCCGGGCCGCCTCGTCGACGTCGGCCTCGGCCATGCCGAGCTCGCGCAGCCCGCGGGGCACGCCGAGCCCGTCGGCCAGCGCCCGCAGCCCGCGCACCGGGTCCTCGACGCCCAGCGCCCGGGCCACCCGGGCGGCGGCCTCCGGCGCACCCGGCGCGTTGAACGCCAGCACGTGCGGCAGGACGACGGCGTGCGTGCGGGCGTGCGGCAACCCGAAGGTGCCGCCGAGCACGTGGCAGAGCTTGTGGTGCAGACCCGACCCGGCGACGGCGAACGCGGCCGCGGCCAGCCAGGCGCCGCGCAGCAGCTCGGCCGGGTCGGCATCGCGCAGGCCGGTGGCCAGCGCCCCGACGCCCTCCTCGGCGATCACGCTGCTGACCGGGTTGCGGCGCGGCGCCCACAGCGCCTCGACGCCGTGCGCCATCGCGTTCAGCCCGCTGGCCACGGCCAGCTCCCGGGGCAGCCCCGCGGTCAGCTCCGGGTCGTAGACGACGACGCGGGGCAGCACGGCGGGGTCGGTGCCGGTGGTCTTGCGGCCGTTCTCGGTCATCCCCCAGACCGCGGTGACCTCGGAGCCGGAGTAGGTGGTGGGCACGGCCAGCACCGGGATCCGGGCGGTCAGCGCGACCGCCTTCGCGGCCCCGACCGTCGATCCGCCGCCGATGCAGAGCACCGCGTCGGCGCCGGCGTCGGCGGCCGCCGCCCTGGCGGCCTGCGCGGTCTCCACCGGCACGTGCTCGCGAACCGCGGTGAAGGTGCCGGCGATGCGCTCCCGGAACGGCGCGACCAGCGCGTCGACGGTGTCGGCGGCCCGTGCGGAGGCGATCAGCAGCAGCCGCGTGGCGCCGAGCCGCTCGACCTCATCGGCCAGCCGGGTGCGCGCCGTGCCCGGGCCGAACACGACCCGGCCCGGCAGCGCCTCGTAGCTGAACTCCCGCACCGCCGCCGTCCCGAGCATCGGCCTCCTCCGTGTCCGCCCACGCTCACGCATCGGCAGCCATCCGTCAAATGCCGCTGCCGATGCCCGACCATCCGCGGGACCGGGATCATGAGGTGCGGACCGCCGCGGTGAACCGGCGCAGGCGCAGGCTGTTGGTCACCACGAACACCGAGCTCAGGGCCATCGCCGCGCCGGCGAGCATCGGGTTGAGCAGGCCGGCCGCCGCGATCGGCAGCGCCGCGTAGTTGTACGCGAACGCCCAGAACAGGTTGCCCTTGATCACTGCGAGGGTGCGCCGCGACAGCCGGATGGCGTCCACCGCCGCGGTCAGGTCCGACCGCACCAGGGTCAGGTCGGAGGCGTGGATGGCGACGTCGGTGCCGGTGCCCATGGCCAGCCCGAGATCCGCCTGGGCCAGCGCGGCCGCGTCGTTGACGCCGTCGCCGACCATGGCCACCACCCGACCCTCGGCCTGCAGCCTGGCGACGACGTCGACCTTGTCGGCCGGGCGGGCGTCGGCGATCACGGTGTCGATGCCGACCTCGGCGGCCACCGCCCGCGCCGCACCCTCGTTGTCGCCGGTCAGCAGGATCGGTTCCAGCCCGAGGCCGCGCAGCCGGGCCACGGCGTCCTTGCTGGTCGGACGGGGGGTGTCGGCGACCACGACGATCCCGCGGGCCTTCCCCGACCAGGCCACCAGGGCGGCGGTGCGGCCCTGCTCCCGGGCCCGGTCCAGGGCCTCGGCCAGCGGGCGGGGCAGCACCAGGCCGGCGTCGGTGAGCGTGTCCGGCCGGGCGACGACGGCCTGGCGGCTGCCGACCGTGCCCTGCGCACCCAGCCCGCCCAGGTCCGACGGTCGGGTCACGGCGGGCAGCTTCGGTAGCTGCTCGCGGCCGTGCCGGGTGATCGCCCGGGCCACCGGGTGCCGGGACTCCGACTCCAGGGCCGCGGCGATGCCCAGCACCCGCTCCCGCTTCTCCCCGGGAGCCGGCACCACGTCGGTCACCGTCATCTCGCCGCTGGTCACGGTGCCGGTCTTGTCCAGCACGATGGTGTCGATGCGGCGGGTCGACTCCAGCACCTCCGGCCCGGTGATCAGGATGCCGAGCTGGGCGCCGCGGCCGGTGCCGACCAGCAGCGCGGTGGGCGTGGCCAGGCCGAGCGCGCACGGGCAGGCCACGATCAGCACCGCGACCGCGGTGCTGACGGCCATCGTCGCCCCGGCGCCGGCGCCGGCCCAGAACCCCCCGGCGAGCGCGGCCAGCACGAGCACCCCGGGCACGAACGAGCCGGCGACCCGGTCGGCCAGCCGCTGCACGGCGGCCTTGCCGGTCTGGGCCCGCTCGACCATGGCGGCCATCTGGGACAGCTGGGTGTCGGCGCCGATCCGGGTGGCCCGGACCACCAGCCGTCCGCTGACGTTGAGGCACCCGCCGACGACCTCGTCGCCGCCGGACACGTCCACCGGGACGGTCTCCCCGGTGATCATGCTGGTGTCCACCGCGGACGCACCCTCCAGCACCGTCCCGTCGGTGGCGATCTTCTCGCCGGCCCGGACGACGAACCGGTCGGCCACCGCGAGCTGCGAGATCGGGACGCGCTCCGCGCGCCCGTCGCGCAGCACGGCGACGTCCCGGACGGCCAGCGACGCCAGCGCCCGCAGCGCCTCCCCGGAGCGCCGCCGGGCCTTCGCCTCGGCGTACCGCCCGGCCAGCACGAACGTGATCACGCCCGCGGCGACCTCGAGGTAGATCTGCGCCGAACCGTCGGACCAGGCCAGCGCGAAGTGGAACGGGTGGGTGAAGCCGGGCCGGCCGGCGCCGCCGAGCAGCAGCGCGTAGAGCGACCAGCCGAAGGCGGCCAGGGAACCGACCGAGACCAGGGTGTCCATCGAGGCCGCGCCGTGGCGCAGGTTCGTCCAGGCGGCGCGGTGGAACGGCTCGGCACCCCACACGACCACCGGCAGGGTCAGCGCCATCGAGACCCACTGCCAGTACGGGAACTGCAGGACCGGCACCATCGCCGTGACGACCACCGGGAGGCTCAGCGCCACGCAGACCAGCAACCGCAGGCGCAGCTCGGTCAGCGCCGGGTCGGCCTGGTCGGCGGCGGCCGGGTCCTCGGCCGGGTCCGGCGGCAGGGCCGCGGTGTAGCCGGCGGCCTCGATCGCCGCGATCAGCTCGGCCGCGCCGGTGCCGTCGGGGTGGGTGACCGTCGCCTTCTCGGTCGCGTAGTTGACGGTGGCCCGCACGCCGTCGAGCTTGTTCAGCTTGCGCTCGATGCGGTTGGCGCAGGCACCGCAGGTCATGCCGCCGAGCACCAGCTCGGTCCGGGCCTCG
>DASQMQ010000621.1:0-1579 GCA_035645455.1 Pseudonocardia sp. | reverse complement strand
CAAGCTGGCCGCACCGCTGGGTGCGGTCCAGGCGGCGGCCGGCTGGGTCGCGGTCCCGGCCGCGACCGTGCTCGCCGCGGTGGTGACCGCGGTGGTCGGAGTCGTCGGGTCGATCACCGGGACGCTCGGTCGCCGGGTGGCGGTGCCGCACGGACCGTCGATGGTGCTCGCCACCGTGCTCGTGACCGGGTGGCTGGCGACGGCGCCGGGCGGGCTGCCGCCGCCGGGCTGAGCCGCGGCCGGCGGGTCGGGTCGGCACCGGACGGGTCGGGCCGGCCGGAGTGAGACACTGGCCGACGTGCTGCGCTGGATCACCGCTGGGGAGTCCCACGGTCCTGCGCTGGTCGCCGTGCTCGAGGGCATGGTCGCCGGTGTCGGGATCACCACCAAGGAGCTGGCCGCCGAGCTGGCCCGCCGCCGCCTCGGCCACGGCCGCGGAGCGCGGATGAGCTTCGAGGCCGACCAGCTCGAGGTCATCGGCGGGATCCGGCACGGGCTGACCCAGGGCGGGCCGGTCGCGGTGCGCATCGGCAACTCCGAGTGGCCCAAGTGGGAGACGGTGATGGCGGCCGACCCGGTCGACCCGGAGCTGATCGCCGGGCGGGCCCGCAACGCCCCGCTCACCCGGCCCCGCCCCGGGCACGCCGACCTGGCCGGGATGACCAAGTACGGCTTCGACGACGCCCGCCCGGTGCTGGAACGGGCCAGCGCCCGGGAGACCGCCGCCCGGGTCGTGCTGGGCACGGTGGCCCGGGCGTTCCTGGCCCAGGCCCTGGAGGTCAGCATCGTGTCGCACGTGGTGTCCCTCGGCGCGGTCGAGGCCCCCGACGGGGTCGCCCCGGGCCCGCGGGACCTGGAGCGGGTCGACGCCAGCCCGGTCCGGGCCTTCGACGACGCGGCGTCCGCGGCGATGGTGGCCGAGGTCGACGCGGCCCAGAAGGACGGCGACACCCTGGGCGGCGTGGTCGAGGTGATCGCCTACGGGCTGCCCGTGGGGCTGGGCTCCTACGTGCAGTCCGACCGGCGGCTGGACGCCCGGCTGGCCGGTGTCCTGATGGGCATCCAGGCGATGAAGGGGGTGGAGATCGGCGACGGGTTCCGCACCGCGCGGCGGCGGGGCAGCGCCGCGCACGACGAGATGGTGCCCGGGGCCCCGGTCACCCGGCTGACCAACCGCGCGGGCGGCATCGAGGGCGGCATGACCAACGGCGAGCCGGTGCGGGTGCGGGTGGCCATGAAGCCCATCTCCACCGTCCCGCGGGCGCTGCAGACCGTGGACGTGGCCACCGGCGAGGCGGCGACGGCGATCCACCAGCGCTCGGACGTGTGCGCGGTGCCGGCGGCCGGGGTGGTGGCCGACGCCGCGCTGGAGAAGTTCGGCGGGGACGCGCTCGCCGAGACCCGCCGCAACCTGCGGTCCTACCTGGACGCGTCGGGCTGACCGGTCCGGCGCGCCCCGGTCCGGATCAGTGTCAGGAATCAGCGTCCGGATCAGTGCGGCCGGCGGGGGCGCTGCCCCGGCCGGCGAACGCGGCGGGTGGCGGCCCGGAACGCGGCGGCCCGGTCGGCCGCCCGCTCC
>DASQMQ010000620.1:0-15056 GCA_035645455.1 Pseudonocardia sp. | reverse complement strand
CCGTGCACGTCGTAGGGCGGGCGGCCCTCGACCGCGGCGAACAGCGTGGCGCCCAGCCCCCACAGGTCCGCGGCCGGCGTGACCGCCTGTCCGGCGGCCACCTCCGGGGCGATGTAGGCCGGCGAGCCCAGCACCAGCCCGACGCTGGTCATCGGGGCGTCGGCGATGTTGCGGGCGATGCCGAAGTCGGTCAGCTTGACCCGGCCGTCGTCGGCGACCAGCACGTTGCCGGGCTTGACGTCGCGGTGGGTGATGCCGGCGCGGTGCGCGGCGCGCAGGCCGCCCGCGGTGGCGAACCCGACGACCGCGGTCTGCGGCACGGTCAGCGCGCCCTGCTCGCCGATCATCATGGCCAGGTTGCGCGAGGGCACCAGCTCCAGTACCACCATCGGGTCACCGTCCACGTCGACCACGTCGAACACGGTGATGATGTTCGGATGGGACAACCCACCCAGTGCCCTGGCCTCGCGCATGATCCGCTCGCGGGCCTCCAGCGCCTCGTGCTGCGGGACCCCGGCCGGGATCTTCAGTTCCTTGATCGCGACGCGCCGCTGCAGCACCTCGTCGAACCCCGACCAGACCGTCCCCATCGCGCCGCTGCCGAGCAGGCCCCCCAGCCGGTAGCGACCGCCGATGCGGCGCTGCGGGCCGTCCCCCTGGCTGGACACCGGCCCATTCTCCCCAGCCCCGGTTCGCCCGGCGTGGCCACCCCCCACGAACGGCCCCCGGATGAGTCGCGGTGGCCCGGACGGGGTACTCGGGGGCGGATGGTAGATCGGTGGCTGCGACGAACGGCAGCAAGGCCCGTTCGGCGGCCCCGCAGCGGGTCACTCGCCCCCCGGATCCCGCCCGCCCGCAGCAGCCCGGCAACCCCTCGCCGCCCAATCCGCGTAGGACCCGGATTGGGCTTGGTACACCGCCGAGCGGGTGAGCACCATTGGCCGATGCACGACGAAGCAGCGACGGCTCGTCCGTCGCCCACCCAGGTCGGTGGTGCCCGGTGACCCTGCTGGATGCGCACACCGACCTCGTCGAACCCACCGGGCCCGCGGTCCCCGACCTCGGGGCCGGCAGCGGCCCCGGCTGGCTGGACGCCTGGCTGGCCGGGCACGCCTCGGACGTGGTCGCGGTCCGCCGCTCGCTGCACGCCCTCCCCGAGCTGGGCCGGGCCGAGTACCGCACGACCGAACTGCTGGCCGCCCAGCTGCTGGCCGCCGGGCTGGAGCCGCGCACGCTGCCCTCGGGCACCGGGCTGGTCTGCGACATCGGCTACGGCGAGCGCTGCGTGGCGCTGCGCGCCGATCTCGACGCGCTGCCCCTGCAGGAGGACACCGGCCTCCCGTACGCCTCCACCGTGGACGGCGTCATGCACGCCTGCGGGCACGACGCGCACGCCGCGATCGTGCTCGGCGCCGGCCTCGCGCTGGCCTCGGCGCCGGCCCTGCCGGGCCGGGTCCGGCTGATCTTCCAGCCGGCCGAGGAGGAGGTCCAGCCCGGCGGCGCGCTGGACATGGTGGCCGACGGCGCCACCGAGGGTGTCCAGCGGATCTTCGCGCTGCACTGCGACCCGCGGCTGGAGGTCGGCAGGATCGGCACCCGGGTGGGGCCGATCACCTCGGCCTGCGACGTGCTGGAGGTCCGGCTCACCTCGCCGGGCGGGCACACCGCGCGCCCGCACCTGACCGCCGACCTGGTCGAGGCCCTCGGCCTGCTGATCACCCAGCTGCCGCTGCTGTTGACCCGCCAGGTCGACCCGCGCTCGGGCACCGTGCTGGTGTGGGGCGCGGTGCAGGCCGGCGAGGCGGCCAACGCGATCCCGCAGCACGGCGTGCTGCGCGGCACCCTGCGCACCGCCGACCACGCCACCTGGGACGAGCTGGAGGAGAAGGTCCACGCGCTGGTGGGCTCGCTGCTGGCGCCGACCGGGGTGGGCTGGACGCTGGAGCACACCCGCGGGGTCCCGCCGGTGGTGAACGAGGCGGTCAGCACGGGCATGCTGGCCGACTCGGCGATCACCGTGCTGGGCCCGGACGCGGCCACCGGCACCGAGCAGTCCAGCGGCGGTGAGGACTTCGCCTGGTACCTGGAGCACGTGCCGGGGGCGATGGCCCGGCTCGGCGTGTGGGCCGGGCACGGCCCGAAGCGCGACATCCACCAGCCGACGTTCGACCTTGACGAGCGCGCCCTCCCGTTCGGGGTGCGGGTGCTCACCCAGGCCGCGCTGGCCGCGCTGGCCGCCCCCTGACCGACCCCGCGACCCGGGACCCGCAGCGGTGGCGGGCCCGGGTCGCGGCGCGCCGTCGCGGTGCGTCCGAGGGCCGCCCGGCCGAGCGCGGGATCGACCCGCCACGGTCCCGGACACCGCCGGCCGGTCGTCGTGCTCAGGGCCGAACGGGGTGCCGCGGCCACCGATCGGCGCAGGCGGCCGTTGAGCCGATCAGGTGGCGGGGTCAGAGGGACTTGCGGCTGGGCCGGGTGCGCAGCGCGGCGACGTAGTCGTCCGGGGCGCCGGCCTGCTCGGCCGCGTCGGCGATCACCCCGAGGTAGCGCGCGGAGGGCTCGCCGCCCTCGTAGGCGTCCAGCACGTAGACCCAGGCCAGCACGTCGCCGTCGAGGGTGTGCACGCGCAGCCGGAGCTTCTTGTGCAGCCCCAGCTCGCCGCCCTCCCAGCGGTCCAGCTGCGGGGCGTCCAGGTCGGAGACGTCGTAGAGCACGACGAACACCTGCGAACCCGGCTCCTCGACCACCGTGGAGAGCGCGCCCTCCCAGCCGAAGTCCTCCCCGCCGAAGGTCAGCCGCCAGCCCATCAACCAGCCGGTGTCCGTCATCGGCGAGTGCGGGGCCCGCTCTTTCATCTGGGCGGGGTCCATGTTCGACCCGTAGGCGGCGTAGAGCGGCACCAGCACAGGGTAAGGCCACCCCCGCCGCGTACCGTGATCGGGGAAGACGGACGGCGGAAAGGGCGTACCCCCGGTGGCGCGGATCGTGATCATGGGCGGCGGCCCGGCCGGCTACGAGGCTGCCCTGGTGGCAGCCCAGCACGGCAGTGACGTCACCGTCGTCGAGCGGGACGGCATGGGCGGGGCCTGCGTGCTCGACGACTGCGTGCCGTCCAAGACGTTCATCTCCTCGGCGGGCATCCGGGTGGACCTGCACCGGGCCCCCGACCTGGGGCTGCTGGCCGACCGGCAGTCGGTCGCGGTGGACCTGCCGACGGTGAACAAGCGGGTCAAGGCGCTCGCGCTGGCCCAGTCCGCGGACGTGCGGGCCCGGGTCGAGCGCGAGGGCGTGCGGATCGTCCGCGGTACCGCGACCTTCACCGACGAGCCCGCCGAGCGCGCCCAGCACGTCGTGCAGGCCCGCACCCCCGACGGCGCCGTCGAGGACATCCCGGCCGACGTGGTGCTGATCGCCACCGGCGCCACCCCGCGGCTGCTGCCCGGTGCGCAGCCCGACGGCGAGCGCATCCTCACCTGGCGCCAGCTCTACGACCTGCAGGAACTGCCCGAGCACCTGGTCGTGGTCGGGTCCGGGGTGACCGGCGCGGAGTTCGTCTCCGCCTACGTGGAGATGGGCGCGCGGGTGACCCTGGTCTCCAGCCGCGACCGGGTGCTGCCCGGCGAGGACGCGGACGCCGCCGCGGTGCTGCAGGACGTGTTCGCCGACCGCGGCGTGCAGATCCTGGCCCAGGCCCGGGCCGACTCGGTGCGCCGGGAGGGCGACGGCGTGCTGGTCACCCTCGCCGACGGCCGCACGGTCACCGGCTCGCACGCCCTGATGACCGTCGGCTCGGTGCCCAACACCACCGGGCTGGGCCTGCAGAAGATCGGCGTGGAGACCGGGCGCGGCGGCTTCATCCCGGTCGACCGGGTCTCGCGCACCAGCGTCCCCGGCGTCTACGCGGCCGGCGACTGCACCGGCGTGCTGATGCTCGCCTCGGTGGCCGCGATGCAGGGCCGGATCGCGATGTGGCACGCGCTCGGCGAGGGCGTGGCCCCGATCAAGCTGAAGACGGTGGCCGCGGCGGTGTTCACCCGCCCGGAGATCGCCACCGTGGGGATCAGCCAGAACGCCATCGACGCCGGCGAGGTCCCGGCCCGCACGATCATGATGCCGCTGTCGACCAACCCGCGGGCCAAGATGCAGGGCCTGCGCCGCGGTTTCGTCAAGCTGTTCTGCCGCCCGGCCACCGGTGTGGTGATCGGCGGCGTGGTGGTCGCCCCGGTCGCCAGCGAGCTGATCCTGCCGATCGCGATGGGCGTGCAGAACGGGCTGACCGTCGCCGACCTGGCGCACACCTTCTCGGTCTACCCGTCCCTCTCGGGTTCGATCACCGAAGCCGGCCGCCAGCTCATGCGCCACGGCGACCTCGACTGACCCACCGCCTCCCCGTCGAGAACGAAGTTGCTGTGATCAACAGGCCCTGTTGATCACGACGAGTTCGTTCTCGACGGGGAGGCGGGCGCGGAACGTGGCGCTGAACGCGCTCGGGGTGGCGTAGCGCTGCGGGCGGCCCGCGCCGCGGGTGGGTGCTGGCCGAGCCGGCGATCATCGCCGGGGTCGGGCACCCGGCCTGGGTGGCCGATCCGGACGGCAGCGCCGTGGGCGCGATGCAGGGACGACCCCGAGGCGGAGTGGACCACCGCCGGGGGTCGGGTCGGGGACATCCCCGATCCCCGGCGCTCCGCGCGGGCCCAAGATCGTGCCATGACCTCCTCGCTGAGCACGTCGAAGATCCCCGCCGGGGCCGTCCTGCTGGCCGGGGTCGGGGCCCAGCTCGTGGACGACGTCGCCTACGCCCTGCTCCCGCCGGTCGCGCTGCTGGCCCCGTTCAGCGGGCTGATCGCGATCCTGCTGACCGCCGGGGCGGCCCGCTACGTCACCCGCGGGATGACCGGGGCCGCGCTCGCCCGCACCGGCCTGGCCGTCGGCGCGGTGTCGGCCGGGGTGGGCCTGGTGGTCGGCGGGCTGGGGTTCGTGGCGTTCCTGATCGCGGTGCTCACCGCGGTCGCCGGCGTGGCCGGGGCGGTGGCCGGGCGTCGGGAGAAGACCATCGGCTGAGGCCGGGGGCCGGTCGCGCGGGGGCGCGACCGGCCCGTGCGAGAGTCGATCCCGTCGGTTGGGGGCAGCCGGCGGGATCGGCCGCGTCCGGGGTCAGGCCGGTAGGGCCGGGTCGGTGCGGGGGTCGGTCGGCAGGGCCAGGGCGAGCAGTTCGCCGAGGCAGTGCCGCAGCCGTCGGCCGTCCACGGGGGCGACGGTGCTCCACTCCACGCCGTCCGCGGCGGTGCTGCGGGTGAGCAGGTAGCGCCCGCGCCGCCCGTCCAGCACGCCGAGGACGCCGCCGGCCCGCTTCGTCCCGCCCCACCGGTCGCCGGTGAGCGCGACCAGCTGCGCGCGCCGCTCGGTGCCGCCGAGCATCCGGGCCAGCGACGCGGCGTCGACCGCCGGCACCCCGCGCTCGGCCAGCGCCGTGCGCAGCCCGACCGGCCCGGGCTCGGTCCCGTCCCGGCGGTGGCCGCTCCGCCCGGCGGAGTGGCAGTGGGCTCCGACCGGAGCGACGGCCTCGGCGACCGAGCCGAGCGCCGCGGCCAGTACCGACGTCGGCAGCGTGGTGGCCCGGCCGGGTCCCGGCTGGGCCGCCGGCAGCACGCCGAGCAGCGCCGTCGGCAGCGACCCGCAGGCCTGCACGGTCAACGACCCGTCCTGGCGCACGGCCAACGCTCCCACCCCCGGAGCGCCCGCCGCCACCGCCCGCACGCTGCGCCCCCACCACCCGCGCAGCTCCAGCGCCACCGCCGGCCGGGCCAGCAGGTGCAGCAGCCGGGTCAGCTCGGGGTCGGCCCCGGCCGGCCCGGCCAGGCCGCGCTCGCGCAGCGCCTGCCAGCCCGCCGCCTCGATCTCCCGCCGCTCGGCCCGGGTCCGCCCCGGCGACTCCAGCCGCAGCACCACCGGCGTCGGCCCCAACCCCAGCCGCTCCCAGAGGACGTCGAACTCCACCGCGGTCAGCACGTGCCGCCCCGCGGCGGTGCGGTGCGGCGTGGGGCCGGTCTCGGCCGGGGCGACAGGTCCGGAGCAGCGCATGGTCGGCATGCCGCGCGACGGTAGGCACGCCCCCCGTCCCACGGTCCCGAACGCGCCCCCACCGTGTGCACCCGCACACGCCACCCGCCGCTCCTCCCGCCCGGCCGCCCGACCCGTGGGGGCGGTGGCGGGGTGTCCGTGGGCGGCTCTCGCCCCGTTCGGCTGAGCGAGAGGCGCTCCCGCTCGATCTGCTGGGGGCGGGCCCGGCTCGTCCGTGTCGGGCGAGAGGCGCTTTCGCTCGACGTGCTTGGGCGAGAGGCGCTTTCGCCCGGAGCGAGGCCCGGAGCGAGGGGAGGGGAGGGGGAGAGAGGGTGGATGCGGCGATGGCCGGTGCGGGGTCCGCACCGGCCATCGGGGCCGATCAGTCGCCCGGATCAGCTGATCCGGGCCAGCGGCGCCGGCATCCGGCACCCGGCGAGCGGGCACGAGCTGCTGGCGCCGAGGCGGTCGTGCAGGTCCGCGTCGGCGAGCGTGGCCGTGAACGGCCAGCGCCCGGTGAAGCGCTGCAGGTACCAGTACAGGAACAGGTAGTCCGGTTCCGCGGTGTCGGCGACGAACACCGGGTCGCCCGGGAGCCGGTCGACCCAGTCGGTGTAGGTGGCCATCGCGACGGCGGGTGCGCGGGTCGCCCGGCGGGTGCTGAGCCAGTCCTCCGGGCGCCTCCGCCAACTCTGGAGGGACACCGGGTGGAGCTTGGCACCGGGCAGTTCGCGCAGGTTGATGGTGATCGGATCGGTGACCCCGCCGCCGGGCAGGTGCCCGAGCGAGGTCAGGGTGAGCAGGGAGTGCGGGCCGGGGATCGGCCCATCGGTGTGGACGTGGCTGGTCACGAGAATTTCGGGGGGCATGACGGATCCTGGTCGCCGAAGAGATGGGGACGTGTCCGCGGCGCGGCCGGAGCCTGCGTGGCAGACGGATCCGCGGCGCGGCACTTCCGCGTGGCGGGAGGAACCGGGCCCCGTGAGTGGAAACACGGGTGTGCGTCACTGCTGTCCGCTATGCACTTGTACAGCACGGTGCGGGGTCGCTGTGGAAGAACCTGGCCGGGTCAGACTACGCCGGCCGGTACCACCGGTGATCAACTCCCCACGCCCTGTCACAAACCCGCCACCCCGAAAAGATCGGAAACGCCCCCCGGAGTTCAGGAAGGCCACCTTCCTGCCCTGTGCGGACCTGAAGGTGGCCTTCCTGAACCAGGCTGGGGGCGAGGGGGCCGGGGTCGGGCGGGTCAGTCCTTGAGCTCGCAGATGACGGTGCCCTGGGTGACCGAGCTGCCGGCGGCGGCGGACAGGCCGGCGACGGTGCCGGCCTTGTGCGCGGTGACCGGGTTCTCCATCTTCATCGCCTCCAGCACGACGACCAGGTCCCCGGTCGCGACGGTGTCCCCGTCCGCCACCGCGACCTTGGTGATGGTGCCCTGCATCGGCGCGGTGACCGCGTCCCCGGACACCGCGGAGGACTTCCCGCCGCCGCGCTTGCGCGGGGCCGCCTTGGCCGGGGCGGACCCGCCGCCGGAGCCGAGGGCCAGGTCGCCGGGCAGGGTGACCTCCAGCCGCCGGCCGCCGACCTCGACGACGACCGACTGCCGCGGGGCGGCCTCCTCGGCGGCCTGGCCGCCCTCGAAGGGGGTGACCGTGTTGTCCCACTCGGTCTCGATCCACCGGGTGTGCACGGTGAACCCGTCCCCGTCCAGCGCGGCGAAGGCCGGGTCGGACACCACCAGCCGGTGGAAGGGCAGCACCGTGGCCATGCCCTCGACCCGGAACTCGGCCAGCGCCCGGCGGGAGCGCTCCAGCGCCTGCGCCCGGTCCGACCCGGTGACGATCAGCTTGGCCAGCAGCGAGTCGAACTGGCCGCCGACCACCGACCCGGCCTCGACGCCGGCGTCCACCCGCACGCCCGGCCCGGCCGGGAACGAGATCGCGCTGACCGTGCCCGGCGCGGGCAGGAAGTTGCGCCCGGCGTCCTCGCCGTTGATCCGGAACTCGATGGAGTGACCGCGGGGCTCGGGGTCCTCCAGCAGGTTGAGCACCTCGCCCTCGGCGATCCGGAACTGCTCGCGGACCAGGTCCAGCCCGCTGGTCTCCTCGGACACCGGGTGCTCGACCTGCAGCCGGGTGTTGACCTCCAGGAAGGAGATCAGCCCGTCCTGGCCGATGAGGAACTCGACGGTGCCGGCCCCGTGGTAGCCGGCCTCCCGGCAGATCGCCTTGGCCGCCTCGTGGATCGTCGAGCGCTGGTCGTCGGTGAGGAACGGCGCGGGCGCCTCCTCGACCAGCTTCTGGAACCGGCGCTGCAGCGAGCAGTCCCGGGTGCCCACGACGATCACGTTGCCGTGCGTGTCGGCCAGCACCTGGGCCTCGACGTGGCGCGGCTCGTCCAGGTAGCGCTCGACGAAGCACTCGCCGCGGCCGAACGCCGCGGTCGCCTCGCGGACCGCCGAGTCGAACAGCTCGGCGACCTCCTTCATCTCCCGGGCGACCTTCATGCCGCGCCCGCCGCCGCCGAACGCGGCCTTGATCGCCACCGGCAGCCCGTGCTCCTCGGCGAACGCCACCACCTCGTCGGCCCCGCCGACCGGCTCGGACGTGCCGGGCACCAGCGGGGCGCCGGCCCGGGTGGCGATGTGCCGGGCGGTGACCTTGTCGCCCAGGTCGCGGATGGCCTGCGGGGTGGGGCCGATCCAGGTCAGCCCGGCGTCGATGACGGCCTGGGCGAAGTCGGCGTTCTCGGACAGGAAGCCGTAGCCGGGGTGCACGGCGTCCGCACCGGCCCGCTTGGCCGCGTCCAGCAGCTTGTCCACGTTGAGGTAGGACTCCGCGGCGGTCCCGCCGCCGAGGGCGAAGGCCTCGTCGGCCAGCCGGACGAACGGGGCGTCGCGGTCCGGGTCGGCGTAGACCGCGACGCCGGCCAGGCCGGCGTCGCGGCAGGCCCGCAGGACCCGGACGGCGATCTCGCCGCGGTTCGCGACGAGGACCTTGCTCAGGCGCGGCACGATGCGGTCTCCCTCACGGCTCCGGGCGGGGCGGGGCGCGCACCGCCGCTGGTTACCGCGGAGTTTAGGCATGCCGGTGGCCGGCGCCGGGTCGGACCGTGGGGGGCGTCACTGCACCGGACAAGGGGGCCGGACGGGCGCCGGTCACCCGCGGCGCAGCAGCGCGCCGAGGGACCGGCGGACCGAGGAGATGCGGCGCAGCCGGGGCCGGTCGTCACCGTCGAAGCGCAGCACGGACTCCCGGGCGTCCAGCTCGGCCTGGGCCGCCCGGGGCAGCACCCCGCGCTCGCACAGGCTGCGGGCCACCTCCCAGCCGTCGCGCAGCGTCCCCACGGGCGGGTGTCCGCCGCGGTGCTCGGCGAACGTCGCCACCCAGCCCTCGCCCAGCGACGCGGCCAGCACCGGCCACTCCCGGGCTGCCTCGGCCGCCCGCTTGCGCAGCAGCGCCCGCCGGGTGGCCGCCACCCGGACGGGGTCGAAGCCCGCCGGCAGCGGCCCGTCGACGGTGAGGGCGGCGAGCAGCGCTGCCTGCCGCGCGGCCAGACCGTCCGGCCCCGCCGGCCCGGTCATCGGGCCCGGGCCAGCCGGCCGAGCGCGGCCACCTCGGCGGCCAGTTCGGCGGCCGGCGGGTACCGGCCGTCGCGCTCCAGCATCACCGGCGCCGGCCGGTGGAGCTGGTCGAGCAGGTCCAGCACCTCGGCGGGCACCGGCGCGGTGTGCGAGTCGTGGTAGAAGCCGTCGTGCCGGACCCCGCCGGCGACGTGCACGTACGCCACCCGGTCGAGCGGGAAGCGGGCCAGCGCGTCGGCCGGGTCCTGACCGCGGTTGACCGCGTTCGCGTAGACGTTGGCCACGTCGAGCAGCAG
The DNA here is from genome assembly GCA_035645455.1 of Pseudonocardia sp. GTDB lineage: Bacteria > Actinomycetota > Actinomycetes > Mycobacteriales > Pseudonocardiaceae > Pseudonocardia. Next base: position 5,114 of record DASQMQ010000620.1, on the reverse strand, counting down.
CAGCGCGCCGGTGCGGTCGAGCAGTTCGGTGAGGAAGTCGCCCTCGCCGTAGTGGTCCTCGGGCCAGTCGAGCAGGGTGGCGATCGGCTCCAGCGCCAGCGGGACGTCCAGTTCGGACCGGGTGCGCCTGATGTTGGCGGTGAGCGCGTCGAGCGCCTCGTCGGTGCGCGGCACCGGCAGCAGGTGCCCGGCCTCCCGCCCGCCGGCCCGGACGAACGCCACGTGCTCGCTGACCAGCGGGGCGCGCAGCGCGTCGGCGCAGGCCGCGAGGTGGGTCACCCGCTCGGGGTCGACCGGCTCGGCGCCGCCCAGCGAGAGCCGCACGCCGTGCGGCACCACCGGCACGCCCCGCTCCCGCAGTTCCACCACCCCTCGAGGTGGAACTGCGGGAGCCAGGGACTCCGCGATGACCTCGCAGAAGGCCAGCCCGGGCAGGGCCGCGACCGCGGCGGAGATCTCCGGCCGCCAGCCGATGCCCGGCCCGGTGGGCAGCGGTCGCTCAGCTACCACCGCCGCACCCACCCCCGCAGCCGCCGCCACCCCCGCCGCCACCCCCGCCGCCGGAGTCGCTGTCACCGAAGCTGCCGCCCTCCCCGCCGCCGGACGCGTTCGTGTTGCGCTGCAGGGCTAGCCCGTCGGCGAACGCCGGGTCGGACGCCCACATCGCACCGGTGCCGAAGATCCCCACGCTGAGCGCGGCGCCCTCGGGGCCGTACACGGTCCAGTCCGGTCGCATCCCCGGCGACAGGTCGTGCTGCTCGTCGCGCAGCCGGGCCAGCGTCCGGTCGCCCTGCTTCGTCCGGCGGGGCGCGGCGACCAGCAGCACCACCGCGATCGCGGTGACCACCAGCAGCATCGCGGTGAGGAAGCCGACCGGTCGGACCTCGGCCACCCCGGCCAGCACCCGCAGCAGCCCGAGCACCGCCACCGTGACCATCCACAGGCCGACCCGGCGGATCCGGGAGCGCTGCTCGTCGGACAGCAGCAGCCCGGCCGCGATCAGCCGCTTGCGGGTCGCGGCCAGCTCGCCGCACACCGCGTAGTAGTTGGTCAGCCGCTGCAGCCGGGCGCCCGAGGCGGTGCTCTGGTGGATGGCCCGCTCCAGCCCGTCCACGCGGTCGTCGAGCCGCCCGACCGCGCGGACGACGCCGCGCTCGGAGGTGATGGTGCCGCGCAGGTGCATCGCGCTGAGCGCGGAGTACACCGCCAGGGTGTCCCCGCCGTTGAGGTAGGCCAGGTCGTGCGGGTGGCGCTCGCGGTCGGGCTCGGCCGCCCCGCCGCCCGGATCTGCCAGGGCCGCCCTGGCCCGCAGGCTCGCCACCAGGACCGCCACCGCGATGATCGCGTACCCGGTCAGGAAGACCCCGCTGCTGATGCCCCAGGTGCTCTGCGCCGCTGCGATCTCCATCCCAGCCACCTCCCCCTGCACGTCCCCGCCGACGGGCCCCAGTTTCGGGGAGCGGACATGACGCAGACCACTCTCTTCACCGAGACTTGAGGTTGTGGGTTCGCCGGACCGGTCAGCCGGTCGCCGCGCGGACCTGCTTCTTGATCCGGGAGAGCATGGCCGCCATCCCGCGCAGCCGCAGCGGGCTCACCGCCTGGGCCAGGCCCAGCGCGGTGTAGAAGTCGTCGGGCACGGCCAGCACGTCCGCGGCCGGCTCGCCGTCCAGGCCGGTCTGCATGATCGAGGCGAAGCCGCGGGTGGTGGGGGCCTCCGGGGGCGCGGAGAAGTACAGGTGGACGTGCCGGTCGGCGTCGTCGTCCACCTCGACGGCCAGGAACAGCGGCGACTGGCACTCGTGGACCTGCTCCATGGTGCTGGCCGCGTCCCGGTACCGCGCGGGCAGTTCGGGCAGCTCGCGGGACAGCTCCAGCAGCAGTTGCAGGCGGTCCTTGGGACCGATGTCGGCGAAGTCGTCGACGAGCTCGGCCAGGGCCGGGGGCAGCTCGCTCATGGTGTCCTCATGCGGAGCCGCGCTCCGGGCCCTGCGCGATCGGGACCCGCACCGAGTTGCCCCACTCGGTCCAGCTGCCGTCGTAGTTGCGCACCTTGTCGAAGCCGAGCAGGTGGGTCAGCACGAACCAGGTGTGGCTGGACCGCTCGCCGATGCGGCAGTACGCCACCACGTCGTCGGACGGCGCGAGCCCCTGCTCCTGCTCGTAGATGGCCGACAGGTCCGCGCGCGGCTTGAACGTGCCGTCCTCGGCCGCGGCGCGGGCCCACGGCACGCTGGCCGCGCCCGGGATGTGCCCGCCGCGGACCGCGCCCTCCTGCGGGTAGTCCGGCATGTGCAGCAGCTCCCCGGAGTACTCGCCGGGGGAGCGCACGTCGACCAGCGGCCCGCCCAGGTGGGCCAGCACGTCCTCCTTGAACGCGCGCAGCGTCCGGTCGTCCCGCTCGACCACCGGGTACTCGGTCTGGTCGGGCTTGGGCTGCTCGGTGGTGAACTCCCGGCCCTCGGCGGCCCACTTGGCCCGGCCGCCGTCCAGGATGCGCACGTCCGGGTGCCCGAACAGGGAGAACACCCACAGCGCGTAGGTGGCCCACCAGTTGTTGCGGTCGCCGTAGAACACCACGGTGCTGTCCCGGGTGATCCCGCGCTCGGCGCAGAGCTCGGCGAACCGGTCGCCGTCGACGTAGTCCCGGGTGACCGGGTCGTTCAGCTCGGTGTGCCAGTCGACCTTGACCGCGCCCGGGATGTGCCCGGTGTCGTAGAGCAGGACGTCCTCGTCGGACTCCACCACGACCAGGCCCTCGGCGCCCAGGTTCGCGGCCAGCCACCCGGTGGTGACCAGACGCTCGGGGTGGGCGTACTCGGCCAGCTTCGGATCGGGGTCTGCGGGCAGCGCCATGGCCCCGAGGTTAGTCCCTCTTCCACAGGTCCGTGACCCGGACGCCGACCCCGGCCAGCAGCGTGCGGGTCAGCGGCAGGCTGATCCCGATCACGTTGGACGGGTCGCCGTCGATGCCCTCGACGAACCACCCGCCCAGCCCGTCCAGGGTGAACGCGCCCGCCACGACCAGCGGTTCGCCGGTGGCCACGTAGTCGGCCAGCTCCTCGGGGTCCGGTTCGCCGAACCGGACCCCGGTGACCGCGTGCCCCTCGGCCACCCGGTCGATCTCGCCGTCCACGGTCCGCAGCACGGCGTGCCCGGTGACCAGCTCGCCGCGGCCGCCGGCCATCGCCCGCCACCGGGCGGTGGCCGCGTCCGGGTCACCGGGCTTGCCGACCAGCTCGCCGTCGATGTGCAGCATCGAGTCGCACCCGATGACCACGGCCTCGGCGACGGTGCCGGCGATCCGCCGGGCCACCGTGGTCGCCTTGGCCGCGGCCAGCGTGGTGACCTTCTCGGCCGGGGTGGCGTCGGGGACCGTGCTCAGCAGGGCCGGTTCGTCGAGGTCGGCGATCTCCACGACCGGGTCGAGCCCGGCCGCGCGGAGCACGGCGAGGCGGGCGGGGGAGGCGGACGCGAGCACCACGAGCACCCGACGACCCTACGGCCCGCCCCACCCCGCCGCCGCCACGCCCGTCCGGCGCGCTGCGGGTGCGGGGGGTCAGGGCGTGAGGGCGGTGCGGCGCCGGGCGTCGACCAGCACCACCGCGCCCACCGCGCCGCGGGCCAGCTCGTCCACATGAGCCAGGACCGGTCCTGGCCGGGCGTGCCGAACGGGTACGGGATCAGCCTCTCGTCCACGGTGATCCGGCCGAAGTCCATGGCCACCGTGCGACCGGTGCCTGCTCAGCGGGCATCGCCGGCCACGCTGCGCACCTGCGGGGTCAGCGCGTGCCAGACCCGGGCGCCGAGCATGGTCATCTCGTAGCCGACCTGCCCGATGTCGCAGGTCCGTTCGGCGTGCACGGCCAGCGCGGCACCCTGGTCGATCGTGGTGACGAACAGGTAGCCGGTCTCCATCTCCAGGATGGTCTGGTCGACCGGCCCGGCCCCGAGCAGCACCGCCGTCCCGCGGGCCAGGCTGACCATCCCGGACGCCGCCGCGGCCAGCTGGTCGGCCAGCGTCACGTCCATCCCCGGCGAGGTGGCCAGCCGCAGCCCGTCGGCCGACACCACCAGCGCGGTCACCACCCCGGCGGTGGTCCTGGTGAACTCGGCCAGCAGGCAGCTCAACTCCTCGGTCATGCCCGGGGGTCCTCCGTCGGGTCGGCGGAACGGGTGCGGTCGCCGTCCGGCGACCGTGCTCCGGGGTCCTCATCGGCCACCGGCCCGCGGCCCCCGGACGGTGCCGCGTCGGGTGCTGGTGATCGGTCGTCTCCTGCCGCGTCGAGGGGGACGTCGTGGGACGTGCGACGCGGACGGGTGCGGTCCGCGTCGATCCCGTCGACTGTCTCGGGGGGGCGACCCTCCGCGTACCGGTCGGTCGTCGGATCGGCCGGTGCGCCGCCCGCCTCCGGGTGGCTCGCCGCTCCCCGCCCACCCATCGCGGCGCGGGCGGCCTGCCGGCTCGCCTGGTAGCGGGACAGCGCCTCGGCGGTGGCCCGGGTGTGCCCGGGCGGCGCGGGTCGTTCCGCGGGTGGCGCGGTGTGCGGACCGGCCTCCGGGTCCCGCAGCTCGGGGGCCAGGTTGGCCTGCGGGACCCGGCGGCGCAGACCGGGCCCGCGGTCGTCCGGCCTCCCGGACCGGTCAGCGGCGGGCCCGGTCTCGACCGGTGGTGGGACGGACCGCAGCCGCGCCGGGGCGGCGGAGGGGTGCCGGGCGGCCGCGGCCCGCCGATCGACCGCGGCGCCGCGCAGGGGATCGGTCGGCGGGGCGTGCCCGGCCGGGCGGGACCACGGGTCGTCGGCCGGACGCCGGGGCGCGGGCTCGGCCGGTCGCTGGTCGACCGGGCGGAGACCCTGCCCGCTGGGCGGGTCGACCCAGGCGATCGGGGCGGTCGGGGCGGGGCGCCCACCGCCCGGCGGGGTCGGTGCGGGGACCGTCCGGGGCGCGGTCGGTGGCATCCCGCCCGGCGGTGTGGGGGTCCGGTCGGGCCACCCGCGCCCGGTGGCCCGGGCGGACGGCATGCCGCCCGGCGGCGTCGGGACGTGGCCCCCCCGCGGGGACGACCAGGCGCCGCGGGGCGGCGTCGGCGTGCGCTCGGGCGCCGGGCGGAG
>DASQMQ010000619.1:0-5910 GCA_035645455.1 Pseudonocardia sp. | reverse complement strand
CTCGGCCCGGGTGACGAGATCGTGGTCACCGAGCTGGAGCACCACGCCAACCTGGTGCCCTGGCAGGAGCTGTGCCGGCGCACCGGGGCGACCCTGCGGTGGTTCTCGGTCACCGCCGACGGCCGCCTCGACCTGGACAGTGCCGATCATGGCGGTCCCATCACCGAGCGCACCAAGGTCGTCGCGTTCGCCCACCAGTCCAACGTGCTGGGCACGGTGCTGCCGGTGGCCGAGCTCGTCGCCCGCGCCCGCGCGGTCGGCGCGCTGACCGTGCTGGACGCCTGCCAGTCGGTTCCGCACATGCCGGTCTCGCTGACCGGCCTGGACGTGGACTTCGCGGCGTTCTCCGGGCACAAGATGCTCGGGCCGTCCGGGGTCGGCGTGCTCTACGGGCGCCCGGAGCTGCTGGCCGTGCTGCCGCCGTTCCTCACCGGCGGGTCGATGATCGAGATGGTGCGGATGGAGGGGGCCACCTACGCCCCGCCGCCGCAGCGGTTCGAGGCCGGGGTACCGATGACCTCGCAGGCCGTCGGGCTGGGGGCGGCGGTGGACTACCTCAGCGCGGTCGGCATGGACCGGGTGCACGCCCACGAGCTGGAGCTCACCCGGCGCACCCTGGACGGGCTGGCCGAGGTGCCCGGTGTGCGGGTGGTCGGGCCGACCGACCTGACCGAGCGCGGGGGAGCGGTGGCGTTCGTGGTCGACGGCGTGCACGCGCACGACGTCGGGCAGGTCCTCGACGACCGCGGCGTCGCCGTGCGGGTCGGGCACCACTGCGCCCGGCCGCTGCACCGCCGGTTCGGCGTGGCCGCGACCGTGCGCGCGTCGTTCCACCTGTACAACACCCCCGCTGAGGTCGACGCCCTGGTCGACGGCGTGCGGGCGGCGCGGGACTTCTTCGGGGTGAGCTGATGCAACTCGAGCAGATGTACCAGGAGATCATCCTGGACCACTACCGGTCGCCGCACGGCGCCGGCTTGCGCGACCCGTTCGACGCCGAGTCCTTCCAGATCAACCCGACCTGCGGGGACGAGATCACCCTGCGGGTGCGGATGGACGGGGACCGGGTCGCCGAGGTCTCGCACGACACGCTGGGCTGCTCGATCAGCCAGGCGTCCGCCTCGGTGCTCACCGACCTGGTGGTCGGGCGCAGCGTGGCGGACTCGATGCGGGTGCTGTCGGCGTTCCAGGAGATGGCCCAGGGCCGCGGGCAGGTCGACCCGGACGAGGACGTGCTCGGCGACGGGATCGCCTTCGCCGGGGTGGCCCGGTACCCGGCGCGGGTGAAGTGCGCGCTGCTGGGCTGGATGGCGTTCAAGGACGCGGTGGTCCGGGTCGGTGGCGCTGCCGATCACGCTGCCGATCACGCCGCCGATCCGGCTACCGAAACCGCCGGCGCCGCGGACGGCACGGCCGAGAAGGAGACAGCGACATGAGCGAGACCACCAGCGACACCACTGCGGTGGACACCTCTGCGGTGGACACCTCTGCGACCGGCACCGCCGGTCCGGACGGCGTGGTGCGCGGCGCGGCCGGCATGCCCGAGCCGCCCGTCGCGCCCAGCGGGGCCGGGAACCCGTCGGTCGAGGACCTCGAGGAGGCCATGCGCGACGTGGTCGACCCCGAGCTCGGGATCAACGTGGTCGACCTGGGCCTGGTCTACGGCATCCAGGCCGAGGGCGGGGTGGCCACCATCGACATGACCCTGACCTCGGAGGCCTGCCCGCTGACCGACGTCATCGAGGAGCAGGCCCGGGCCGCGCTGACCGGTGCGGGCACCGGCGGCGGACTGGTCGACGACATCAAGATCAACTGGGTGTGGATGCCGCCGTGGGGCCCGGACAAGATCACCGAGGACGGCCGCGAGCAGCTGCGCGCCCTCGGCTTCCGGGTCTGACCCACCCGGTCGGTCAGGGCCGGGCGGGGGCGGGCGGCAGCAGCGCCGGGGTGATGAGCCGGGCGCGCAGCCGCCAGTCCGCCCGGGCGAACAGCTCGGTCATCGCCGCGGTGGTGGCGGCGAGGTCGGCGCGCCCGGTCAGGTAGGCCCACCGGTGCTGCTCGGGCAGCACGAAGAACCGCTCGAAGAACCGCGGCACGTCCGCCGGCGGCATCCGCAGCAGCGCCTCCAGCCCGATCCGTCGGAACCGGTGCACCGCCCGCGCGCTCGCCGGCCACACCGCCGCCTGCGCCGCCGCCCGGGCCGCGGCCGGCCCGTCCGGCAGCCGTCCGGCGACCGCCGCGGCCACCGCCGGGGCCAGGGTCAGTGCGGTGGCCACGCTGAACCCGGTCGCCGGGTGGACCAGCGGCGCGGCCGCCCCGAACCCCAGCACCCCCGTGCCGCGGTGCCGGGAGGTGTCCACCGGGAACCGCACGCGCTCGCTCGCCACGTCCGGCGGGAGCGCCACCCCGTGCCGGGCCAGCCGGGCGAGCAACCGCTGGCGCAGCTGCGGCAGGGGCAGCCCGGGCCGGCGGGCCAGCGAGGTCTCCTCCAGCAGCACCGCCCCGCCGCCGAGCGGCACCCCGTAGAGGAACGTCGGCCAGCCCGGCGCGCCGTGGTCGGCCCGCCAGTCCATGAACAGCGCCTCGCCCGGCGCGACCAGCGGCGCGGCCACCGACTCGGGCACCACCACGCCGAACGCGGTCTGCTCGGCGGGCGCGGCTCGCGTGGCCGCCCCGCCCAGCGGCTGCCGGGCACCGCCCGCGTCGACGACCACCGCGGCCGTCACGACCGAGGCGTCGGCCAGTTCGACGGCGCCGGGACCCCGGGTCGCGACCGCGCGGCCGGCGCGCACGTCGACCCCGGTCCTGGCCAGCTCGGCATCCAGGTGCTCGCGCAGGGCGGGCACGTCCAGCACCGAGTACTCCCAGCCGAGCGCGTGGTCGCCGACGGCGACGGCCCGCCCCCGGGCGCGGGCCGCGACCACGTGCCCGGGCAGCTCGGCGGGCAGTTCGGCCGACCAGGCCCCGTAGGTCGCCCGCCATCCGGCGTCCGGGTTGCGGTCGACCAACCCGGTGCGCAGGCCGGTCCGGCCGCACGCCCCGGCCAGCGCCCGGCCGGCCGGCCCTCCGCCGACCACCAGGACGTCGAACTCGAGGCGGGTCATGGGCACCGTTGTACCGGGTGGTCGGTGACGCGACCTCCGCAGGATCAGCCGAGGCTGCCGGTGGCCAGCAACCCGCCGTCGATCCGCACGGTCTCCCCGGTGATCCAGGACGCCTGGTCGGAGACCAGGAAGCCGACCAGCGAGCCGATGTCCTCCGGGGTGCCCAGCCGCTTCATCGGGTAGGACGCGGCCACCTGCTCCTCGCCCCGCTCGTAGAGCGCGGCGGCGAACCTGGTCTTGACCACCGAGGGGGCCACCGCGTTGACCCGGATGCCGGGGCCGAGCTGCCAGGCCAGCTCCTCGGTGAGCCGGATCAGCGCCGCCTTGGACGCCCCGTAGGCGGCGATCACGCCGGTCGAGCGCAGCCCGGCGGTGGAGGCGATGTTCACGATCGCGCCACCGTGCTCGCCCATCCACGCCCGGTGCGCGAGCTGCACGTAGCCCAGCGCGGCCACCACGTTCACGTCGAAGATCTTGCGGACCGCGTTCAGGTCGGCCTCCACCAGCGGGCCGTAGCTGGGGTTGATGCCGGTGTTGTTGACCAGGACGTCCAGCCGGCCGAAGGCCTCGACGGTCTTCGCCACGGTCTCCGCGCGCGACTCCTCGGACCCGGCGTTGCCCGCCACCGCCAGCACCCGCGACCGGTCCCCGCCCGCGCCGTCCGACACCAGCTTGTCCGCCGCCGCGCCCAGCTCGTCCGGCTTGCGCGCGGTGATCGTCACCGAGGCTCCGCGGGAGAGGAGTTCGGCGGCGATGGCCAGTCCGATGCCGCGACTGGCGCCGGTGACGAGGGCGGCCCGGCCGGTGAGATCGGTCCCCGTGAGATCAGTCATGGCCGGGACCCTACGTCCCGAACTCGGATGACCGGGTCGGTACGCTGGGGGTGTGATCCGGATCGGGTAGGTCGCCGCCCACGCGGACGCCACCCCCTGCCGACCCGGACCCCTGGAGCTCTCTTGATAACCGCCACCGACCTGGAACTGCGTGCCGGGTCCCGGGTCCTGCTGTCCGGGGCCACCCTGCGCGTGCAACCCGGCGACCGGATCGGCCTGGTCGGTCGCAACGGCGCCGGCAAGACCACCTCGATGCGGGTGCTGGCCGGCGAGGGCGAGCCCTACTCCGGCGTGGTGTCGGCCAACAGCGAGGTCGGCTACCTGCCCCAGGACCCCCGCGAGGGCGACCTGACCCTCACCGCCAAGGACCGGGTGCTGTCGGCCCGCGGCCTCGACGAGATGCTGCGCAAGATGGAGAAGGCCCAGTCGGCCATGGCCGAGCTGGTCGACGGCGCGCAGAACGAGCGGGCGGTGCGCGACTACGGCCGGATCGAGGAGCGGTTCTCCGCGCTCGGCGGCTACGCGGCCGAGAGCGAGGCGGCCCGCATCTGCGCCCACCTCGGGCTGCCGGACCGGGTCCTGGAGCAGCGCGTGGCCACGCTGTCCGGCGGCCAGCGCCGACGGGTGGAGCTGGCCCGGATCCTGTTCGCCGCCTCCGACGGCGGCGGCGCCTCCAGCGCCACCACGCTGCTGCTCGACGAGCCGACCAACCACCTGGACGCCGACTCGATCACCTGGCTGCGCTCGTTCCTGTCCGCCCACGACGGCGGGCTGGTGGTCATCAGCCACGACACCGAACTGCTCGCCGCGGTGGTGAACAAGGTGTGGTTCCTCGACGCCACCCGCAGCGAGGTCGACGTCTACAACATGGACTGGCGGCGCTACCAGGAGGCCCGGGCCACCGACGAGAAGCGCCGCCGCCGCGAGCGGGCCAACGCCGAGAAGAAGGCCGCGGTCCTGCACACCCAGGCCGCGAAGATGGGCGCCAAGGCGACCAAGGCGGTGGCGGCGAAGAACATGGCCCGCCGGGCCGACCAGATGCTGGCCGCCCTGGAGCCCGAGCGCCGCGACGACCGGGTGGCCCGGATCCGGTTCCCGGCCCCGGCCCCGTGCGGGCGCACCCCGCTCACCGCGGAGGGGCTGTCCAAGGCGTTCGGCTCGCTGGAGGTGTTCACCGGGGTCGACCTGGCGGTGGACCGCGGCAGCAAGGTCGTCGTGCTCGGTCTCAACGGTGCCGGGAAGACGACCCTGCTGCGCCTGCTGGCCGGCACCGAGGCCGCCGACGCCGGCCGGGTCGTGCCCGGCCACGGGTTGCGCACCGGGTACTACGCCCAGGAGCACGACACCCTCGACCTGGGCGCCACGGTGTGGGAGAACGTCCGGCACGCCTCCCCGGACACCCCCGAGCAGCAGTTGCGCACCCTGCTCGGCTCGTTCATGTTCTCCGGCGACCAGCTCTCCCAACCGGCCGGCACGCTGTCCGGTGGGGAGAAGACCCGGCTGGCCCTGGCCGGACTGGTGTCCAGCGCGGCCAACGTGCTGCTGCTCGACGAGCCCACCAACAACCTCGACCCGGCCAGCCGCGAGCAGGTCCTCGACGCGCTGCGCCGGTTCACCGGCGCCGTGGTGCTGGTCACCCACGATTCCGGCGCGGTGCAGGCGCTGCAGCCGGACAAGGTCATCGTGCTGCCCGACGGCACCGAGGACCACTGGTCCGAGGACTACCTCGACCTCGTCCAGTTGGCCTGATCGGGCTATCCCCGGTGACCGGCCGACCACCCGAACGGTCATCGGCGATCCCGGTGTGACCGGGATCGCATCGCGCGTTGTCCGCTCCGCCCGGCTCTCGATCCACTTGAGGGGTGACCAGGAGGTCGCGTCGGGGTGACGAACGGGCAACGCGGCGGTCAACGATCACCCGCATGCGTGATCCATTCGGCGGAACCTCTCGCCGATCATCGAGTCGATCTCCT
>DASQMQ010000618.1:0-1841 GCA_035645455.1 Pseudonocardia sp. | reverse complement strand
AGGGTTCGAAGCACTGCTTCGAACACCGGCCGATGCCGCCACCCGCTCCTGCGTGAACAAGGGACGCATCCGTGCCTTGGCGTCCCGCAGCGACGACGCCCACAGCTCCAGCGTCGCCTCCATCGATGCACCGCTCACCGGCTCACCCCCGACCAAAGGGGAGCAACGCGTCTGGTCCGGAGAAATGCAGCTGTAATGCTAGATGGCGTAACGGGCCGGCCACTGGCGTAGGTGGCGAAGGTGGTCGCCCCTCAGAGTGATGGTGTCGTGGACGGGGTCGGGCGGAGGCCCGCCCCATGCATCATTGGGGGACGACCATGGAGCACTTTGCCGGAATCGACGTGTCGCTGGAACTGAGCAGCGTGTGCGTGGTGGACGCCACCGGGCGGGTCGTGCGCGAGGCCAAGGTGGCGAGCGAGCCGGAGGCGCTGATCGCCTGGTTCCATGGGCTCGGCCTCGAGGTGGCGCGGGTCGGTCTGGAGGCGGGCCCGCTGTCGCAGTGGCTGTTCGCCGCGATGCGCGGGGCGGGCCTGCCGGTCGAGCTGCTCGAGACCCGGCACGTGCGCGGCGCTTTCAAGGCGATGCCGGTCAAGACGGATCGCAAGGACGCGCGCGGCATCGCCCAGCTGATGCGGCTGGGGTGGTTCCGGCCCGTGCACTGCAAGTCGCTGCCGGCGCAGGAGACGAGGGCGCTGCTGACCGCGCGCAAGCTCCTCCAGACGAAGCGCCTCGACGTGGAGATGAGCCTGCGCGGCGTGCTGCGCGGCTTCGGGCTGAAGGTCGGGCCGACCACGGCGCGGAGCTTCCCCGGGCGGATCCGCGAGCTGGCGGAGGGCCACCCGGTCCTGACCGCGGTGGCCGAAGCGCTGCTCGCCGCGCGCGAGGCGCTCGGGGAGCAGCTGCGCGGGCTGGAGAAGCGCCTGCGCGACCAGGCGCGGGAGGACGAGCGGGCGCGGCTGCTGATGACGACGCCCGGTGTCGGCGTGATCGTGGCGCTCACCTTCGTCGCGGCGGTGGACGATCCCGCGCGGTTCCGATCCTCGAAAGCGGTGGGCGCGCACTTCGGCCTGACGCCGCGGAAGTACCAGTCCGGGGAAACGGACGTGACCGGGCGGATCTCCAAGATCGGCGACGCCGGGGTGCGGACCGCGCTGTACGAGGCGGCGAACGTCATCCTGACCCGCGCGGTGAAGGGCTCGGCCCTGAAGAGCTGGGCGGCACGCCTCGCCGCCCGCGCCGGCATGCGCAAGGCCAAGGTCGCGCTGGCCAGGAAGCTGGCGGTGGTCCTGCACAGGATGCTGGCCGACGGGAAGCCGTTCGCCGCCGAGCGCGCCGCTGCGGCGGCCTGAAGCAGGGGAGGAGAAATCCAGGGTTCGGGCGGTCGGAGGCACCAGCCGCCCGGAGCGAGGTCCCGTCGCCGGGACGATGGATCGGGCCAGGCCGCAACAGGCAAAGCGGCGCCGCGAGGATGACCGCGCGTTGCTAGATTGGCCGGCCTGCTCCTCATCTGACACCATCAGGTGGCGGCCGATGCGCCGACCCCGGACAGAAGCGAGACACCGGCGACAGGGCCAACGCTCAAGAGGGTTGACTACCGAGGGCCCGTTACAGAAGGGCCTGTTGACATTGGGGATTCCCGCGGCTGACCGGCTGTGATTCAAGCTCCGCTTCGGCGGGGTTGAGGCGATGCTGGAGAGATCTCGGTTCGTGGTCAGCGAGGCGGTTTGGGAGAAGGTCGCGCCACTGTTGCCCGGCAAGGCATCCGATCCTGGTGCGACGGCCAGGGACAACCGGCTGTTCCTGGAGGCGGTGCTGTGGCGGGTGCGAACGGGCGCGCCCTG
>DASQMQ010000617.1:0-21479 GCA_035645455.1 Pseudonocardia sp. | reverse complement strand
TCCGGCCCGGCGAGGACGTGCTGGTGCACGCCGCAGCCGGCGGCGTCGGTCTGCTGCTCACCCAACTGGCCGCCGACCGCGGCGCCCGGGTGATCGCCACGGTGTCCACCGCGGAGAAGGCGGAGCTGGCCCGCGGCGCCGGGGCGGCCGAGGTGGTCCGCTACACCGAGGTCGACGACCTGGCCGGGGCCGTCCGCCGGCTCACCGGCGGGTCCGGGGTAGCGGTGGCCTACGACAGCGTCGGGCGCACCACCTTCGACGCCAGCCTGGCCGCGCTGCGCCGGCGCGGCCTGCTGGTGCTGTTCGGCGCGTCCAGCGGGCCGGTCCCGCCGGTCGACCCGCAGCGGCTGAACGCGGCCGGCTCGGTGTTCCTCACCCGGCCCAAGCTCTACGACTACATCGCCACCCCCGGGGAGCTGCGCGACCGGGCCGCCGCGGTGTTCGGCGCGGTCGCCGACGGGTCGCTGCACGTGCGCATCGGGCACCGCTACCCGCTGGCCGAGGCGGCCGCGGCGCACACCGACCTGCAGTCCCGGCGGACCACCGGCAAGCTGCTGCTGATCCCGTAGGTGATCGGCCGGGGCACCCGACGACTCCGCGGCGCGCGGATGGCCCGCGATCGGGCGGGTGGGGAAGGCTGACCGGGGTGAGCACTCCCCCCGGCACCCCGTTCGACGACCTCCAGGACTACGTGGCGCTGCCCCGGCTGACCGGCCTGGTCCTGTCCCCCGACGGTGCGCGGCTGGTCACCACCGTGGCCGCCGCCAACCCGGAACGCAACCGGCTGCGGCCGTCCCTCTGGCAGGTCGACCCCACCGGGCGGGCGCCGGCGCGGCGGCTGACCCGGGGCGCGACCGGCGAGTCCGCCCCGGCCTTCACCCCGGACGGCGACCTGCTGTTCACCGCCGCCCGCCCCGACCCGGACGCCGCTGGATCGGGAGCTGACCAGCCCGACGGCGGCCCGGCCGCGCTGTGGCTGCTGCCGACCGCCGGGGAGGCCCGCATCGTCGGCACCCGGCCCGGCGGGGTGGGCGCGCCGACGGTCGCCCGGGAGGCCGGGACGGTCGTCGCCACCTCGATGACCATGCCCGACGCCGGGTCCGCCGCCGAGGACGAGGCGCTGCGCGGCGAGCGCCGCGACCGCAAGGTCAGCGCGATCCTGCACGCCGGGCACCCGGTCCGGTTCTGGGACCACGACCTGGGCCCGGACGAGCCGCGGCTGGTGGTCGGCGGCCCCGGGGTGGTCGGCGACGGCCCCGGTGACACCGATGACGGTGCCGCGGACGGCGACGGCCGGCGGGGCGCGGCGGGCGACGAGCCCCGGATCGACTGGCGCGACCTCACCCCGTCGCCGCGCGGTGCGCTGGTGGAGACCTCGCACGACATCACCCCCGACGGCCGGACGGTCGTCACCGAGTGGCGGATCGCCGAGCCCGGCGGGGCCCAGCGGGTCGCGCTGGTGGCCCTCGACGTGGACACCGGCCGGCGCCGGGTGCTGCTCGACGGTGGCGGCCACGACCACCTCGCCCCGGTCGTCAGCCCGGACGGCACCCGCGTCGTCTACCTGCGCGAGCGCCGGTCCACCCCGACCGAGCCGGTGGACACCCGGCTGATGGTGCTCGACCTGGCCGGGGGCGAGCCGGCCGAGGTCGCCCCCGGGTGGGACCGCTGGGTGGCCCACCTGGCCTGGGTCCCGGACGGCTCGGCGGTCGTGGTCACCGCCGACGACCACGGCCGCAGCCCGCTGTTCCGGATCGACCTGGCCGGCGGCGCGGTCACCCGGCTGTCCGGCGACGACGGCGCCTACACCGATCCGGTGGTGTCCCCGGACGGCCGCCACGTCTACGCCCTGCGCAGCGCGGTCGACGCGCCGCCCGCCCCGGTCCGGCTCGACGCCGCGGTGCCCGGCCAGGAGCCGGTCCGGCTGCCCGGACCGGCCGCCGAGCCGCCGCTGCCCGGCCGGCTGACCGAGGTCCACGCCACCGCCGCCGACGGCACCGCGCTGCGGGCCTGGCTGGTGCTGCCGCACGCCGCCACCGACGACTCCCCCGCCCCGCTGGTGCTGTGGGTGCACGGCGGGCCGCTGGGCAGCTGGAACGCCTGGCAGTGGCGGTGGAACCCGTGGCTGATGGCGGCCCGCGGGTACGCCGTGCTGCTGCCCGACCCGGCGCTGTCCACCGGCTACGGCCGGCAGTTCGTCGCCCGCGGCTGGGGTCGCTGGGGCGATGCGCCCTACACCGACCTGCTGGCGCTCACCGACGCCGCCGAGGCCCGCCCGGACCTCGACGCCACCCGCACCGCGGCGATGGGCGGCTCGTTCGGCGGCTACATGGCCAACTGGATCGCCGGGCACACCGACCGGTTCTCCGCCATCGTCACCCACGCCGGCCTGTGGGCGCTCGACCAGTTCTGGCCGACCACCGACGCCCCGTACTACTGGCAACGGGAGATGACCCCGGAGATGGCCGCCGCGCACAGCCCGCACCACTGCGCCGACGCCATCACCACGCCCACCCTGGTCATCCACGGCGACCGGGACTACCGGGTGCCGGTCGGCGAGGCGCTGCGGCTGTGGTGGGACCTGGTCAGCCGGCACCACGGCGACCCCGACGACCTGCCGCACCGGTTCCTGTACTTCCCCGACGAGAACCACTGGATCCTGCGCCCGCAGAACACCGTGGCCTGGTACGAGGCGGTCACCGCGTTCCTGGACCGGCACCTGCCGGGCCGGTAGCCCATCCGGGGACCGGGGTTGTGATCGGTGCCCGGTGCGAGTAGTCCGGTAGCTGCGGACGACGGCGTCCGCGGACGAGGAGTTTCCCATGGGTGGCAACAAGATCGTCGTCTACAAGGAGCCGGGCGTGGTGGTGGTCGAGGACCACGACGTGCCCACGCTGGAGATCCCGGCCGAGGTGGCCAAGGCGACCGGGATGAGTCGCAACGCCGACCACGGGGTGCTCCTGCGCTGCGTGTCGACCAACATCTGCGGCTCCGACCAGCACATGGTGCGCGGGCGCACCACGGCGCCCCCGGGCCAGACGCTCGGCCACGAGATCACCGGCGAGATCGTGGAGAAGGGCCGTGACGTGCAGTTCCTCGACGTCGGGGACATCTGCACGGTGCCGTTCAACATCGCCTGCGGGCGCTGCCGCAACTGCCGGGAGGGCCACACCGGGGTCTGCCTGAACGTCAACCCGGCCCGCGCCGGGTCCGCCTACGGCTACGTGGACATGGGCGGGTGGGAGGGCGGCCAGGCGCAGTACGTGATGGTGCCGTTCGCCGACTTCAACCTGATCCGGTTCCCGGACCGGGACAAGGCGCTGGCCAAGATCCTCGACCTGACGATGCTGTCGGACATCTTCCCCACCGGCTACCACGGCGCCTACACCGCCGGGGTCACCACCGGCTCCACGGTGTACGTCGCCGGGGCCGGGCCGGTCGGGCTGGCCGCGGCGTACTCCGCCCAGTTGCTCGGCGCCGCGGTGGTGATCGTCGGCGACCTGAACGCCGAGCGGCTCGCCCAGGCCCGCACGTTCGGTTGCGAGACCGTCGACGTGTCCCAGGACACCCCGCTGGAGGACCAGGTCGCCGAGATCCTCGGGGTGAACGAGGTGGACTGCGCCGTCGACGCGGTCGGGTTCGAGGCCACCGGCCACGGCACCGGCGGCCAGGAGGCGCCCGCCGCGGTGCTCAACAGCATCATGTCGATCACCCGCGCGGCCGGGAAGCTGGGCATCCCGGGGCTCTACGTGACCGGCGACCCGGGCGCCGCCGACGCGGACGCGCAGCAGGGCACGCTGAAGGTCCGGCTCGGGCTGGGCTGGGCCAAGAGCCACTCGTTCGCCACCGGCCAGTGCCCGGTGCTGCGCTACAACCGCGGGCTGATGATGAGCATCTGGCACGACCGGGCGCACATCGCCGACGCGGTCAACGCCACCGTCATCCCGCTGGACGACGCCCCGCGCGGCTACCAGGAGTTCGACCGGGGGGCGGCCAAGAAGTACGTGCTGGACCCCAACGGCCTCATCCCGGCCGCCTGACCCACCGCTCGACCCACCGTGCGCGGAAGTCCACGCCCTGGCGTGGACTTCCGCGCACGGCGTTGGGTCAGGCGAACAGCAGCGGCAGGCCGACCGCGGCATCGACGGCGATCGCGGCGAACAGCACGCACAGGTACATGTTCGACAGGTGGAACAGCCGCATCGGCTGCGCCTCGCCGCCGCGGGCCACCGTGCGGTGCAGCAGGTGGGCCCGCAGGACGAACACCGCCCCGCCGAGCACCGCCACCGCCGCGTAGATCCACGAGGTGGCCGGCACCAGCAGCAGGCTCCACGCGGCCATCACCCAGGAGTAGATCAGGATCCGCCGCGACACCTGCACCGCGGTGGCCACCACCGGCAGCATCGGCACCCCGGCCGCGGCGTAGTCCTCGCGGTAGCGCATGGCCAGCGCCCAGAAGTGCGGCGGGGTCCAGAAGAAGATGACGCCGAACATCACCAGCGCCGGCCACTGCACGGTGCCGGTGACCGCGGCCCAGCCGATCACCACCGGCATGCAGCCGGCCGCCCCGCCCCAGACGATGTTCTGCGCGGTGCGGCGCTTGAGCAGCAGCGTGTAGACCAGCACGTAGAAGGCGATCGCGGCCACCGACAGCGCGGCTGCCAGCAGGTTCGTGGTCAGCGCCAGCCACACCGCGCTGAGCACCCCGAGCGCCAGGCCGAAGATCAGCGCGTTGCGCCGGGGCACCTGCCCCTTGGCCAGCGGCCGCCGGGCGGTCCGCTTCATCACCGCGTCGATGTCGGCGTCGACCACGCAGTTGAGGGCGTGCGCGCTGGCCGCGGCGGTCGCCCCGCCGATCAGGGTGGCGCAGATCAGCCACACCGACGGGATCCCGCGCTCGGCCAGGAACATCGCCGGGACGGTGACCACCAGCAGCTGCTCGATGATCCGGGTCTTGGTCAGCCCCAGGTAGGCCCGCACCGTGCCGCTCGCCCGCGCCAGCCCGGACCGCGGACCGCCGGTCCGTCGGCCCTGGTCGGCCGCCGTCGTCGGCGACCCGTCCTGGGACACGGGGATGGTCACCGGCAACCTCGCAACGCGTGGGGGGCGGATCGGACTGCGCTCTGGCACCGCTCTGACAGCACTGCCCTGGCACGTTTCTACAGCCTGTCGATGATAACCGGGTGCGTGGCCGGTCGGCTTGCTGGGTAGCCGGTGGGCAGAACCCCGGGCAGAGCGGAGATCACCCCGGCTCGACCGACGTCGCTAGGCTGGGCGGCAGAGCCGGGCGCGTCGCCGCGCACCGCCTGCTGCCCCCACTCCGACCAGAGGGAAGTGCTGTGGCCGATACCGACATCGAGACGCTCACCCGTGCCCGCGTACCCGCCGACTGGACCGATCTGGACCGCCGCGCGGTGGACACCGCCCGGGTGCTGGCCGCCGACGCCGTGCAGAAGGTCGGCAACGGCCACCCCGGCACCGCGATGAGCCTGGCCCCGCTGGCCTACACGCTGTTCCAGCGGGTCATGCGGCACGACCCGAGCGACCCGGACTGGATCGGCCGCGACCGGTTCGTGCTGTCGGCCGGGCACTCCAGCCTGACCCTCTACATCCAGCTGTTCCTGTCCGGCTACGGCGTCGAGCTGGCCGACCTGCAGGCCCTGCGCACCTGGGGCTCGAGGACCCCCGGCCACCCCGAACACCGGCACACCCCCGGCGTGGAGATCACCACCGGACCGCTGGGCCAGGGCCTGGCCTCGGCGGTGGGCATGGCGATGGCCGCCCGCCGCGAGCGCGGCCTGTTCGACCCGGAGCCCGGGATCGGGCAGAGCCCGTTCGACCACGACGTCTTCGTGATCGCCTCGGACGGCGACATCGAGGAGGGCATCACCTCCGAGGCGTCGTCGCTGGCCGGAACCCAGCAGCTGGGCAACCTCACGGTGATCTACGACGACAACAAGATCTCCATCGAGGACGACACCACCATCGCGCTGTCCGAGGACACCGCCAAGCGGTACGAGGCCTACGGCTGGCACGTGCAGGTCGTCGAGGGCGGCGAGAACGTCACCGGCATCCTGGAGGCGCTGCAGAACGCCAAGGCCGAGACCTCGCGGCCGTCGTTCATCCTGCTGCGCACGATCATCGGCTTCCCGGCGCCGAAGAAGATGAACACCGGCAAGGCGCACGGCTCCGCGCTGGGCGACGAGGAGGTCGCCGAGGTCAAGAAGATCCTCGGCTTCGACCCCGAGCGCACCTTCCAGGTCGACGACGACGTGCTCGCGCACGCCCGCAAGGTCGTCGACCGTGGCCGTCAGGCCCACGAGCAGTGGCAGGCGCCCTACCAGGACTGGCGGGCCCGGGAGGCCGAGCGCGCCGAGCTGTTCGACCGGGTGCTCGGGCGCGACCTGCCGGTCGGCTGGGAGAAGGCCCTGCCGTCCTGGGACACCGGGGACAAGGCAGACCCCAAGGGCGTGGCCACCCGCAAGGCCTCCGGCGAGGTCCTCAAGGCGCTCGCCGACGTGCTGCCCGAGCTGTGGGGCGGCTCGGCCGACCTGGCCGAGTCGAACAACACCACCATGGAGGGCGCGAACTCGTTCGGCCCCGAGTCGATCAAGACGAAGATGTGGGACGCCACGCCCTACGGCCGCACCCTGCACTTCGGCGTCCGCGAGCACGCGATGGGCGCGATCCTCAGCGGCATCGCGCTGCACGGCCCCACCCGCCCTTACGGCGGCACCTTCCTCACCTTCAGCGACTACATGCGCCCGGCCGTGCGGCTGGCCGCGCTGATGAAGTCGAGCGTGGTCTACGTGTGGACCCACGACTCGATCGGTCTGGGCGAGGACGGCCCGACCCACCAGCCGATCGAGCACTTCGCGGCGCTGCGGGCCATCCCGGGGCTGGCGTTCGTCCGGCCCGGTGACGCCAACGAGACCGCGCACGCCTGGCGGGCGATCCTGGAGCGGCCCGAGGGCCCCAAGGGGTTGGCGCTGACCCGGCAGAACGTCCCGACCCTCGAGGGCACCTCGGCCGAGGGCGTCGCCCGCGGCGGCTACGTGCTGACCGAGGCCTCCTCCGGCGCACCGCAGGTCATCCTGATCGGCACCGGGTCTGAGCTGCAGATCGCGGTGGACGCGGCCAAGGTCCTGGAGGCCGACGGCGTGCCCACGCGGGTGGTGTCGATGCCCTGCGTGGAGTGGTTCGACGAGCAGGACGAGGCCTACCGCGAGTCGGTGCTGCCGGCGGCGGTGAAGGCCCGGGTCAGCGTCGAGGCCGGCATCGCCCAGCCGTGGTACCGGTTCACCGGCGACGCGGGCGAGATCGTGTCCATCGAGCACTACGGCGCCAGCGCCGACTACCAGACACTGTTCCGGGAGTTCGGTTTCACGACCGAGCACGTGGTCGAGGCCGCCCGGCGCAGCCTGAGCAAGCTTTCCTGAGGAGAACACCATGAGCAACGACCGGCTGGCCGCGCTCGCCGCGGCCGGCGTGTCCATCTGGCTCGACGACCTGTCGCGCGAGCGGCTGCGCAGCGGCAACCTGCAGCAGCTGATCAGCGAGCAGCACGTCGTCGGGGTCACCACCAACCCGACCATCTTCGCCTCCGCGCTGTCCGACGGGGCCGCCTACAACGAGCAGGTCAGCGAGCTCGCCGCCCGCGGTGCCTCGGTCGACGACGCGATCCGCGAGATCACCGTGGCCGACGTGCAGCAGGCCTGCGACGTGTTCAGCGGCACCTGGGAGACCAGCGGCGGGGTCGACGGGCGGGTCTCGCTGGAGGTCGAACCGGGCCTGGCCCGCGACGCCGAGGGCACCCTGGCCCAGGCGCTGGACCTGTGGAAGGCCGTCGACCGGCCGAACCTGATGATCAAGATCCCGGCGACCGAGGCCGGGCTGTCGGCGATCACCCGAGCGCTCGCCGAGGGGGTGAGCGTGAACGTCACGCTGATCTTCTCCGTGGAGCGGTACCGCGCGGTGATGGGCGCCTACCTCGACGGGCTGGAGCAGGCCGCGGCCAACGGCCAGCAGCTGGCCGGCATCGCCTCGGTGGCCAGCTTCTTCGTCTCCCGGGTCGACAGCGAGATCGACAAGCGGCTCGACGCGATCGGCACCGACGAGGCGCTGGCGCTGCGCGGCAAGGCCGCGGTGGCGAACTCCCGGCTGGCCTACGCCGCCTTCCAGGAGGTCTTCACCGGGCCGCGGTGGGAGGCGCTGGCCGCCCAGGGCGCCCGACCGCAGCGACCGCTGTGGGCCTCCACCGGGGTGAAGAACCCGGACTACTCCGACACCCTCTACGTCTCCGAGCTGGTCGTGGCCGACACGGTCAACACCATGCCGGAGAAGACGCTGCAGGCCTTCGCCGACCACGGTGAGGTCCACGGGGACGCGGTGACCGGGACCGCGGAGCAGGCCCAGGAGGTCTTCGACGCGCTGGTCGGGGTCGGCATCGACCTGACCGACGTCTTCCTGGCGCTCGAGGACGAGGGCGTGGACAAGTTCGAGAAGTCCTGGACCGAGCTGACCGAGACGGTCAAGGGTCAGCTCGACTCGGTCGTGCTCGCCTGAGCACCGGACCGACCACCGTTCCGCGCGCCGAGCCGCGCCGATGAGCCCGCACACCGCCGCGGAGCCGCCCACCGGGACCCTGTCCCGACTGGTGGGCGGCTCCGTCGCGGCCCGGATCGCCGCCGGGGACGGCTCGGTGTGGCCCGGCGCGGCCTGGCCCGGCTGGGCGCGGGCCGCGCGCAGCGCCCGCCCGATGGTCGGCGCGGTCTCCGCGCTGGGCGAGGCGTTCCGGGTGGCCGGGCTGCACCGGGTGGTACTGGTGACGACGGCCGGTGTCGGCATCGCCGTGGAGGGCCTGGGGGTGGGCACCGCGCCCGGCACCGGGCTCGTCGTGTTGGACACCCCCGATCCCGAGTCGGTGGCCGACGTGCTGGCCGGCGACCTGGACACCACCGCACTGGTCACGGTGCTCCCGCCGGACGCGACCGCCGCCGAGCTGGAGTGCGTCACCCTGGTGCACGACGTGGTGAGCGCCGCGCTGCACGCCGAGAACCTCCCGGTCGACCAGCGCTCGGTCCTGGTCGACGCCCCGGACGGGCCGCTGGCCCGGCGGGCCGGCGGGGCCACCCTGCTGGCCGGGCCGCCGGACGTGGCCGGGCTGTGGTCGCCGCTCAGCGCCTACGCGCTGGTGCCGGCCGGGCTGGCCGGCGCCGACGTGGCCGCCCTGCTGACCGGGGCGACCGCCGCCGGGCCCGGCCTGGGCGAGGACTCCGCGGACAACCCGGCCCTGGTGCTCGGCGCGCTGCTGGCCGCAGCGTCGGTGGTGGCGTTCACCGGGACCCCGGCCCTGGCCGAGTACGCCGCCGAGCTGGTCGCCGGCGGCCTGGGCAAGCAGGGCCACGGGCCGTTGCCGGTCCGCCTGGACGACCCGGACGCCCCGCTGGCCGACCTCGCGCGGTCCGCGGGGGTCCCGGACGGGGCGCTGTCGGTCGAGCTGGCCGGGCCGGTCGCCGGCCCGAACTCGGCGCCGCGGCTGGTCGCCCGCTCCGACGGCGGGCCCGGGGTGCGCACCGAGGGCCCGGCCGCCGGGCAGGTGCTGCTCTGGCAGCACGCCGTCGCGGTGGCCGCGCACCTGCTCGGGATCGACCCCACCGACCGCCCCGACAGTCCCGTCACCATCCGACCGGCCGGGCGACCCGCCGGGGACGGCGAACCGACGTTCGTCGACGGCGCGGTCGCCGTGCACGCCGGGACCTGGCTGCCGCCCGCCGTGCGGACGGTCGCCGACGCGCTGCGCGCGCTCGTCGACCCGGTCGGCGGGTCGGCCACCCACCTGGCCGTGCACGCCTACCTTGATCGGGAGAGCGACGCGTCCGCCGCGGTGCTGCGCGCGGAACTTGCCCGCCGCACCGGGCTGACCACCACCTTCGGCTGGGCGCCGCGCTGCCTGGCCGGCACCGGCCAGTACGACAAGGGGGGCCCGGACGGCACGGTGGTCTGCCAGCTCACCGGGGCCGCCGACCAGCTGGCCGGCGACGCCGCCGACCGGCCCGGGGAGCTGGCGGAACTGCAGCGCGCGGTGGCCGGGGCCGAGGCCGAGGCGCTGGCCGGGCGCGGACGCCGGGTGCTGCGCCTGCACCTGACCGACCGGCTGGCCGGGCTGGTCACCGTGGCCAAGGCCGTGCAGCAGCTCTAGCGCGGCACCGTCGGCGCGGACACCAACGAGCAGAGGAACCGAGGAGAACGATGAGCGTCGGCACGACCGGGGCCACGGGGTGGACGAACCCCCTGCGCGACCCCCGCGACAAGCGGCTGCCCCGGATCGCGGGGCCGTGTGGCCTGGTCATCTTCGGGGTGACCGGCGACCTGGCCCGCAAGAAGTTGATGCCGGCCATCTACGACCTGGCCAACCGCGGGCTGCTGCCGCCGGGCTTCGCGCTCACCGGCTTCGCCCGCCGGGAGTGGGCCGACCAGGACTTCGGCAACGTGGTCTACGAGGCGGTCAAGGAGCACGCCCGCACCCCGTTCCGGCAGTCGGTGTGGGACCGCCTGGCCGAGGGGTTCCGGTTCGTGCCCGGCAGCTTCGACGACGACGACGCGTTCGACCGGCTGGAGAAGACCGTGCAGGACCTGGACCGGGTCCGCGGCACCGGCGGCAACCACGCGTTCTACCTGTCGGTCCCGCCGAGCTCGTTCCCGGTCGTGTGCAAGCAGCTGGCCCGCTCCGGGCTGTCGGCCCAGGACGGCGACCAGTGGCGCCGGGTGGTCATCGAGAAGCCCTTCGGCCACGACCTGCGCTCGGCCCAGGAGCTCAACACGATCGTCAACGACGTCTTCCCCGAGGACTCGGTGTTCCGCATCGACCACTACCTCGGCAAGGAGACCGTGCAGAACGTGCTGGCGATGCGCTTCGCCAACCAGCTGTTCGAGCCGATCTGGAACGCCCACTACATCGACCAGGTGCAGATCACCATGGCCGAGGACATCGGGCTGGGCGGGCGCGCCGGGTACTACGACGGCATCGGCGCGGCCCGCGACGTGATCCAGAACCACCTGCTGCAGCTGCTGGCGTTCACCGCCATGGAGGAGCCGGTCTCGTTCTCCTCCGACGAGCTGCGCGCGGAGAAGATCAAGGTCCTGAACGCCACCAAGCTGGTCGGTCCGCTGGCCGAGACCACCGCCCGCGGCCAGTACGAGGGCGGCTGGCAGGGCGGGGAGCTGGTGCGCGGGCTCAAGGAGGAGGAGGGCTTCGACCCCGAGTCGCGCACCGAGACCTACGCCGCGATCACCTGCGAGGTGGCCACCCGGCGGTGGGCCGGGGTGCCGTTCTACCTGCGCACCGGCAAGCGGCTGGGCCGCCGGGTCACCGAGATCGCGGTGATCTTCAAGCGGGCCCCGCACCTGCCGTTCGACTCCACGATGACCGAGGAGCTCGGGCAGAACGCGTTCGTCATCCGGGTGCAGCCCGACGAGGGCGTCACCATGCGGTTCGGCTCCAAGGTGCCGGGCAGCCAGATGGAGGTCCGCGACGTCACCATGGACTTCGGCTACGGCACCGCGTTCACCGAGGCCTCCCCGGAGGCCTACGAACGGCTGATCCTGGACGTGCTGCTGGGCGAGCCGTCGCTGTTCCCGGTGAACGAGGAGGTCGAGCGGTCCTGGGAGATCCTGGACCCGGTGATCGAGCACTGGGCCGAACAGGGCGCCGGCCCGGACCCCTACCCGGCGGGCAGCTGGGGACCGGAGTCGGCGAACCGGATGCTGGGCCGCACCGGACGCACCTGGCGGCGCCCGTGACCGCGCCCGTCACCGCGCCCGTCACCGCGCCCCTGATCGCCGCCGACCCGCGCACCGTCCCGGCCCGCACCCCGAGGAGCCGACCATGATCGTCGACCTGCCGTCGACCACCATCTCGAAGGTCAACAAGAAGCTGGTCTACCTGCGCGAGAGCGGCGGCGTGCTGGCGCTCGGCCGGGTGCTCACGCTGGTGATCATCACCGACGACGGCGGGGCCGCCGAGGACGCCATCACCGCGGCGAACGAGGCCAGCCGCGAGCACCCCTGCCGGGTGATCGTGCTGGCCCGCGGCTACCGGCAGGCCGCGCCGCGGCTGGACGCCCAGATCCGGGTCGGTGGGGACGCGGGCGCGAGCGAGGTCATCGTGCTGCGCGGCTACGGGCCGCTGGCCGACAACGGCGCCGCCGCCGGGATGGTGATGCCGCTGCTGCTGCCCGACGCGCCGGTGGTGGCCTGGTGGCCGGGCGAGGCCCCGGACGTGCCGTCCGAGGACGAGGTGGGCCGGCTGGCCCAGCGGCGGATCACCGACGCGCTGGCCGCGCCGGACCCGATGGCCGCCCTGGAGCGGCGCCGGGCCGGGCACCGGGCCGGCGACACCGACCTGGCCTGGTCGCGGCTGACCTTCTGGCGGGCGCTGCTGGCCACCGCACTGGACGCGCCGCCGTACGAGGACGTCACGCACGCCACCGTGGTCGGCGAGGAGGTCTCCCCGTCGGCCGACCTGCTGGCCGGCTGGCTGGCGCAGCGGCTGGGCACCACCGTGCAGCGCTACCGGGCCACCACCGGGCAGGGCATGGTCTCGGTCCGGCTGGACCGGCCGTCCGGGCCGGTCGAGCTGGTCCGCCCGGACGGGCGGGTGGGCCGGCTCAGCCAGCCCGGCCAGCCCGACCGGCTGGTCGCCCTGGCCCGCCGGGAGGTGCGAGACTGCCTCGCCGAGGAGTTGCGCCGGCTCGACCCCGACGAGATCTACGGGGCAGCGCTGACCGCGCTCGGTGACGTCGAACGCCACGAGGAGCCGGTGCCGGCGCCCTCGCTGGCGACCCACTGATCAACCGCCGACCGGGCACCGCCGTCACATCGCAATCACATCGCATTCACGCCGCAGCCACACCGCAGCCACACCGCAGTCACACCGCAGCCACACCGCAGTCAGCACCCGCCGGTCCGCCCCGACCGGCGGACCCCGAGCATGGAGGTGGGCATGGCCGCCCCGGACATCGCCGTCCACGCACACCCGGACGTGCTGGCCGCGGCCGCGGCCGCCCGGCTGATCACCCGGCTGGTCGACCTGCAGGCGGCCGGGAACACCCCCAAGATCGTGCTGACCGGCGGGGGCGTCGGCATCGCGATGCTCGAGCAGATCCGCGCGACCGTGGCCCGGGACGCGGTGGACTGGAGCCGGGTCGAGTTCTACTGGGGTGACGAGCGGTTCCTGCCGCCCGGCGACCCGGAGCGCAACGAGACCCAGGCCCGCGCGGCGCTGCTGGACCACGTGCACGTCGACCCGGCGAAGGTGTTCCCGATGGGCGCCGACACCGGCACCGGTCCGTCCGGCGCGGAGGCGGCGGCCGAGGAGTACGCCGCGCTGCTGCGCCGGGCCGCCCGCCCGGAGGACCACGGCCCGGTGCCGTCGTTCGACGTGCTGCTGCTCGGCATGGGCGGGGAGGGCCACACCGCCTCGGTGTTCCCGCGCTCCCCCGCGGTCTACGAGACCGAGCGGTCGGTGGTGGCCGTGCACGGCTGCCCCAAGCCGCCGCCGACCCGGGTGTCGCTGACCCTGCCGGCCATCCGGCACGCCGCCGAAGTCTGGATCATCACCACCGGCGAGGCCAAGGCCGCTGCCGTGGCCATGGCGCTGGGCGGAGCCGGTGAGGTGGCGCTGCCGGTGGCCGGAGCCACCGGCCGGCGCCGCACCCGCTGGCTGCTCGACCGGGCGGCGGCGGCCAAGCTGCCCCGCGACCTCGTCCCGCACATCGCCTGAGCGTGGAACCGCAGGAGGAGCACCCGGCACCGCAGGTGCCCGGGGAGACCGGTCCACCGGCGGCGCACCTCGTCGTGGACGCCGCGAACGTGGTCGGCTCGCGCCCGGACGGGTGGTGGCGCGACCGGGAGGGCGCGGCGCGGCGGCTGGCCGGGCAGCTGGTGGCGGCGCTGACCGCAGGCTCGGGCACGCTGGCCAGCGCCGTGGGGCGCGACGCCGAGCTGCCGCTGCGGGTGCATCTGGTGCTCGAAGGACGCGCGGCCGCCGTCCCGGACCTGCCCACCCACCCCCACCTGGCGGTGGTGCGGGCGGACACCGACGGCGACAGCGCGATCGTCGCGCTGGTCACCGACCTGGCCGGCAGCGACGTGCAGGTCGTCACCGCCGATCGGGAGCTGCGCGGCCGGGTCGAGACGGCGGGTGCGGGCACCGTCGGACCCGCCGCCCTGCTGCGGGCGCTCCCCGGCTGACCGTCCGGATCGGTCAGCGCGCTGGGCGCCCGGGCCGGGCCGCGGCGACCACCGGCCGGTGCAGCAGCGGGCTGGAGTACACGACGCTCGTGGTCACCGCGCCCAACCCGCCGATCCGCCCGGTGATCTCCTCCAGGTGCCGCATCGACCGGGCCAGCACGGTGATCACGAAGCAGTCCTCGCCGGTCACGTGGTGCGCCTCGGTGATCTCCGGGGTGCCGGCCAGCAGGTCGTGGAAGGGCTTGTAGTTGCCGTGCGGGTAACGCAGCCGCACCAGCGCCCGGATGGTCAGGCCCAGCCGCTCCGGATCGACGTCGCACCGGTAGCCGGTGATCACCCCGGCCTCCTCCAGCCGGCGGACCCGCTCGGTGACCGCGCTCGGCGACAGCCCGACCGTGCGGCCCAACTCGGCGTAGGTGGCGCGCCCATCGTCCTGCAGGGCTTCCAGCAATCGGAAGTCCACCTCGTCCAACGATTCCACGGCCATGCTGTGAATCTACCGTGGATCGCCACTTCCTGGTCGAGCACCGCGCTCCTAGCGTCGGTCCGGTGACCACCACGCCCACCGCCCCACCCACATCCGTCGACGCCACGACCTTCTTCGCCGCCCGGTTGGCCTTCCAGACCGACGTCAGCGACGTGCACGCCGCCCTGACCGGTGGCTCCCCCGGCTTCGTCCTGGTCGACACGCGCAGCGCCGCCGCCTGGGCCACCGGGCGGATCCCCGGCGCCCGCCACCTGCCCACCGCCGACCTGCCCGCCGACCTCGACCCGGCCGTCCCGGTGGTCACCTACTGCTGGGGGCCGGGCTGCAACGGCGCCACGAAGGCCGCCCTGGTGCTGGCGCGGACCGGGTTCGCGGTGCGGGAGATGATCGGCGGCATCGAGTACTGGACCCGCGAGGGGTTCGCCGTGCAGACCGACCGCGGCACGTCCGCCGGGTCGGTCGACCCGCTCACCGCGCCCTGCGGCTGCTGAACTCCCCGGCCTCGCACCGCGACATCGCGGTCGGCCTCGTCGCACTCGGCTCGACTGGACGACCAGCAGGCCCCCCGCACCTACCACCGGCCACCGCGGGGCTGCCGGGAGGCGGACGCGGCGGCGTGACATCGTGCGGGGCGTGCGAGCGAGGTCGGTCGGCCCCATCCGGATCGCGAGCGGGGCGCGGAGCGCCGCTCTGCTCGCGGCGACTGTGCTGTTGTCGCTGTTGTCGGTGGGCTGCACCGGTGGGGCGATCGACGACTCCGCGGCGACGGCACCGGGGGCGGTCCCCGCACCACCGCCGCCACCGCCACCGGCGGCCTGCCTGCTCGACACCGACGCGCTCGCCACGACCACCGGTCTGAGCTGGACCGCGGATGCCGTCACGGCCAGCGACACCCGCTGCGTCTACGACCCGGCTCCCGCTCCGGCCCCGGCCGCGGCGTCGCAGACGGGGGCCGGCGGGAGCGCACGGGACGGCGCGACCGAGGGACGCCGGGCGCCTTCCGCCGAGGATGGCGGACCCGGCGGGCCGGTCGAGGCCGGGGCGACAGGCGCGGGGCCGGCCGCGTTCGTGGCCGTGGACGTGACACCGGCCGCCGGGGAAGCTGCCGCCGGGAAAGCTGCGGCCGCGCAGCTCGACGTGCTCGCGCAGGTGTGCGAGGCCGGGACCCGGACGGCCACCGCCGGCAGCGGCTTCGTCTGCCGGCTGTCCGGTGGCAGCGTCTTCGCCGCGCTCGTCGACGCCGATCGGGTGGTCACCGTGGCCGCGTCGGACGTCCCGGCGGGCACCACCGCGGCCGCCCTGGTCGTGGCGTTCGGCGAGCAGCTCGACGCCCTGGGCTGACCGCGGCCGGATCAGGCGCGCGGGAGCCCGGGCGGTGGGGTGACCCGTCGGAGCCGGATCAGAGCTCGCGGGAGGCGCGCAGCTTGCTCAGCGCCTCCTCGAGGATGGCGGCGCCGTCCGCGTCGCTGCGCCGCTCCTTGACGTACGCCAGGTGCGTCTTGTACGGCTCGGTGCGCGGCGGAGCCGGCGGGTTGGTGTTGTCCCGGCCGCCCGGGAGCCCGCAGCGCGGGCAGTCCCAGGACTCCGGGATCTCCGCCTCGGCGGCGAAGGAGGGGGTGGTGACGTGCCCGTTGGAGCAGTAGTAGGACACGTGCTCGCGGGGCGCGGTCTCGCCGCGCTCGGACTCGCCCATCGGACCGGCACCCACCCGGGTGCCGCGGATCGCGTTGCCGCCTGCCATGGCCATCCTTCTCTCAGACCCCGACCTTCACCAGCAGCCCGGTACCGATGATCGCGATCACCCAGATCGCGCCGACGAACAGGGTGAGGCGGTCGAGGTTCTTCTCCACCACGCTCGACCCGGACAGGCTGGACTGCACCCCGCCGCCGAACAGGCTCGACAATCCGCCACCCCGGCCGCGGTGCAGCAGGATCAGCAGGATCAGCAGCACGCTCGACACGATCAGCACGATCTGCAGGGCGACTTCGAGTTGCATCCCATCCTCATTCTCATCGCGCGGGACGACGGCATCGGCCGGCGCACCACTCGGTAGACCGAGGGTACCCGGGCCGCACGCACGGGTTCGTCCGGGTCACACCGGGTGAACCCGCCACCGGCGGCCGGATCGCCCGGATCCGGCCGCCGGCCGGTTCAGGGCAGCGGGCCGCCCGCGGCGATCGCGCACAGCTGCGCGAACTCCTCGGCGTCCAGGCTGGCCCCGCCCACCAGGGCGCCGTCCACGTCGGTCTCGGCCACGATCTCGCCGACGTTCTTGGCCTTCACCGAACCGCCGTAGAGCACCCACACCTCGGCGGCGATGGCATCGCCGTAGGCCGCGGCGACGGTCGCGCGCAGCGCGCCGCACACCTCCTGGGCGTCGGCCGCACCGGCCACCCGCCCGGTGCCGATCGCCCACACCGGCTCGTAGGCGATCACCAAGGTCGGCAGGTGCTGGCTCTCGACGTCGGCCAGGGCCGCGCTGAGCTGACCCGTGGTGTGCTCGACGTGCCGGCCCTGCTCGCGCACGTCCAGGCCCTCGCCGACGCACAGGATCGGCACGATGCCGTGCCGGACCGCCGCCCGCACCTTGGCGTTGACCAGGGCGTCGTCCTCGCCGTGCTGCTCGCGTCGCTCGGAGTGGCCCACCACCACGTACGTGCAGCCCAGCTTGGCCAGCATCGCGCCCGACACGTCGCCGGTGTGGGCGCCGGAGTCGTGCGGGGACAGGTCCTGCGCGCCGTGCACCATGTGCAGGTTGTCGCCGTCGATCAGCGTCTGCACGGTGCGGATGTCGGTGAACGGCGGCAGCACCGCCACCTCGACCTTGTCGTAGTACTTCTCCGGCAGGCTGAACGCCAGCTTCTGCACCAGCCCGATGGCCTCGATGTGGTTGAGGTTCATCTTCCAGTTGCCGGCGATCAGCGGCTTCCGCGGAGCTCTCGCGGAGCGGTCCTCGATACTGCGCGCCATCAGTTCTTCTCCAGTACCGCGACGCCGGGGAGGTCCTTGCCCTCCAGGAACTCCAGCGACGCGCCGCCGCCGGTGGAGATGTGGGAGAAGCCGTCCTCGGGCAGGCCCAGGGCGCGCACCGCGGCCGCCGAGTCACCGCCGCCCACGACGCTGAACGCGCCGTCCGCGGTGGCGTCCACGATCGCCTGCGCCACCCCGCGGGTGCCCTCGGCGAACGGGGCCAGCTCGAACACGCCCATCGGGCCGTTCCAGAACACCGTCCGCGCCCGGCCGAGCACCTCGGCGAACGCGGCCACCGAATCCGGGCCGATGTCCAGGCCCTTCCAGCTGTCCGGGATGTCGTCCGCGGACACCGTGCGGGTGCTCGCTCCGGCCGAGAAGTCGTCGGCCACCACCACGTCGGTGGGCAGCACGATCTTCCCGGACTCCAGCAGCCGCCGGCAGTTGTCGATCTGGTCGCGCTCCAGCAGCGAGTCGCCCACCCGGTAGCCCTGGGCGGCCAGGAAGGTGAAGCACATCCCCCCGCCGACCAGCAGCGAGTCGACCTTGGGCAGCAGCGCGTCGATGACCGCGAGCTTGTCCGAGACCTTCGACCCGCCGAGCACCACGGTGTAGGGCCGCTGCGGCTGGGTGGTGAGCCGGCGCAGCACCTCGACCTCGGCCAGCACCAGCCCGCCGGCGTAGGCGGGCAGGTCCAGCGCGACGTCGTAGACCGAGGCCTGCTTGCGGTGCACGACGCCGAACCCGTCGGAGACGAACGCACCGCCCGGACCGGTCAGGCCGGACAGCTCGCGGGCCAGCGCGGCCCGCTCGTCGTCGTTCTTCGAGGTCTCCCGCGGGTCGAAGCGGATGTTGTCCAGCAGCACCACGCCGCCGTCGGGCAGCGTGGCCACCGCGGCCCGGGCCTCCTCGCCGTGCGCGGCCAGGGTGACCTCGACGTCGAGCAGCTCACCGAGCCGCGCGGCCACCGGGGCCAGCGAGAACTTCGGGTCCGGGCCGCCCTTGGGCCGGCCCAGGTGGGCGGTGACGACCACCCGCGCGCCGCCGTCGAGCAGCGCGCGCAGCGTGGGCACCGAGGCCCGGATGCGGCCGTCGTCGGTGATCCGGTCGCCGTCCAGGGGCACGTTCAGGTCGGACCGGACCAGCACGGTCCGGCCGACGACGCCCTCGGCGAGGAGGTCGTCGAGTGACTTCACAGCCCCCGACCTCAGAGCGAGCCGGCGACGAGCGCGGTGATGTCCACCAGCCGGTTGGAGTAGCCCCACTCGTTGTCGTACCAGCCCACGACCTTCACCTGGTTGCCGATCACCTTGGTCAGCCCGCTGTCGAAGATGCACGAGTGCGGGTCGGTCACGATGTCGGAGGAGACGATCGGGTCCTCGGTGTAGGACAGGATCCCGGCCAGCGGGCCCTCGGCGGCGGCGGCCCGGTAGGCCTCGTTGATCTCGGCGGCGGTGGCGGTCTTGCGCACCTCGACGGTCAGGTCGGTGGCCGAACCGGTGGGGATCGGCACCCGCAGCGCGTAGCCGTCCAGCTTGCCCTTCAGGTGCGGCATGACCAGGCCGATCGCCTTGGCCGCCCCGGTGGAGGTGGGCACGATGTTCAGCGCCGCGGCCCGCGCCCGGCGCAGGTCCTTGTGCGGGCCGTCCTGCAGGTTCTGGTCCTGGGTGTAGGCGTGGATCGTGGTCATCAGACCGCGCTCGATGCCCAGCAGGTCGTCGAGCACCTTGGCCAGCGGGGCCAGGCAGTTGGTGGTGCAGGAGGCGTTGGAGATCACCGACTGGGAGCCGTCGTACTGGCCGTCGTTGACGCCCTTGACCACGGTCAGGTCCTCGCCCTTGGCCGGGGCGGAGATGACGACCTTCTTGGCCCCGGCGTCGAGGTGCTTGGCCGCGGCGTCGCGGTTGGTGAACAGCCCGGTGGACTCCACCACCACGTCCACCCCGAGGTCCTTCCAGGGCAGCTCGGCCGGGTCGCGCACGGCCAGGCCCTTGAACCCCTTGCCGTCCACCACGATCTCGTCGTCGGTGGCCGACACCGAGTAGGGCAGCCGGCCCAGGATGGAGTCGTACTTGAGCAGGTGGGCCAGCGTCGCGTTGTCGGTGATGTCGTTCACCGCGACGATCTCGATGTCGTTCCCGCCCGCGGCCCGCTGGGCGTCCACCGCCCGCCAGAAGTTGCGGCCGATCCGCCCGAATCCGTTCACACCCACACGTACCGTCACGCCCGTGCCTCCTCGGTCTGGTCCGTCTCGTAGGGGTCCGTCCCCGTCGGGGATGCCCGCTCTCCGGAAACACTAGCGTTCCAGGTGGGCGCGATCCCACCGGCTTCGGAATCGATCCACCATGACCCGGGTCACCGGACCCGCCCGCCCGCTCGTCGTGGTCGCGCAGCGCGGCCGCGCCGGCACACCACGCGCTGCGCCAGCACCCCGCCTGCTGCGACCCGACCGCTGCGACCCGACCGCTGCGGCCCGACCGCCGGCAACGGCGATCAGGCCGATCCCGGGATCAGACGTCCTCCAGCATGTCGGCGGTGACCACCGACTCGGTGTCCGGGATGCCGAGGTCGGCGGCCCGCTTGTCGGCCATGTGCAGCAGCCGGCGGATCCGTCCGGCGACCGCGTCCTTGGTCATCGGCGGGTCGGCGAGCTGGCCGAGTTCCTCCAGCGAGGCCTGGGTGTGCTCGACCCGCAACCGGCCCGCGGCCAGCAGGTGCTGGGGCACCTCGTCGCCGAGGATCTCCAGGGCGCGCTGCACCCGGGCCGACGCGGCCACCGCGGCCCGCGCCGAGCGGCGCAGGTTGGCGTCGTCGAAGTTGGCCAGCCGGTTGGCCGTGGCCCGCACCTCGCGGCGCATCCGGCGCTCCTCCCACGCCATCACGCACTCGTGGGCGCCCATCCGGGTGAGCAGCGCGCCGATCGCGTCGCCGTCCCGCACGACCACCCGGTCGGCACCGCGGACCTCGCGCCACTTGGCCGTCACCCCGAGCCGCCGCGCCGCGCCGACCAGCGCCATCGCGGCCTCCTGGCCGGGGCAGGTGACCTCCAGCGCGGAACTGCGGCCGGGCTCGGTGAGCGAGCCGTGCGCCAGGAACGCGCCCCGCCAGGCCGCCTCGGCGTCGCAGACCCCGCCGGACACCACGGGCGGGGGCAGCCCGCGGACCGGCCGCCCGCGGGCGTCGAGCAGGCCGGTCTGGCGGGCCAGCCCCTCGCCGTCGCGCACCACGCGGAGCACGTAGCGGGCACCGCGGCGCAGGCCGCCCGCGGTGATCACGTGGGCCTCGCAGGTGTGGCCGTAGAGCTCGTGGATGTCGCGGCGCAGCCGCCGGGCCACCGAGCCGGTGTCGACCTCGGCCTCCACCACGACCCGGCCCCCGACGATGTGCAGCCCGCCGGCGAACCGCAGCAGGGCCGCGACCTCGGCGCGGCGGCAGCACGGCTTGGTGACCACGAGCCTGCTCAGCTCGTCCTTGACCGCGGCGGTCATCGCCATCGGGACCTCCTGACGGACTGGGGAGCCGAACCTGGACGGGGCGTTCTGCCGGGCACGGCGCCGGGCGCGGTGCGGTGCGCGGTGCGGGGCACGGTCACATCCCCTCGGCGGTGTCGGCGACCGCCACCGGGACCGGGTCACCCGCCCGGTCGGGAGGTCGGCCCGCCGGACCACCGGACCGACCGCGGGCCGCGGCCAGCACCGCGGCGACGGCCTCGGCCAGCGCCGTCGGATCGTGCCGAGGCACGACCGGATCGGCCGCGGCCACCGCAGC
>DASQMQ010000616.1:0-5001 GCA_035645455.1 Pseudonocardia sp. | reverse complement strand
GCCGGTGCGCCACCGGATGGGGCGGCGGGCGGCCTGCGGCAACGGTCGCACCACGCGGTGCCGCCGCACACGAGCGGCCGTCGGGTCAGCGGGTGGCGGCGACGAACTCGACGACGACGCGCGCCAGCGCCTCGCCGGCGTCCTCCTGCAGGAAGTGCCCGGCCCCGGCGATCGTCGGGTGGTCCCGGCCGGCGGCGCCGGGCAGCTCGGCGCGCAGCACCGGGGCCATCGCCGCGGTGATCGGGTCGCCGTCGCTGAACGCGCACAGCACCGGCAGGTCCAGGGTGCGCAGCGTGGCCCAGGCGGCCCGGTTGGCCGCGGTCGCCGGGTCGTCGGGGCGGGTGGGCACCAGGGTCGGCAGCACCCGCGGGCCGACCTTGTGGGCCTCGTCGGGGAACGGCGCGTCGTACGCGGCCCGCACCGCGGGGGCCAGCCGGGTGCGGCAGCCGGACTGCACCAGCCGGGCCACGTCCAGCTCCGGGGCGTTCTCCACGGCCCGGCGGAACTGCCACCACACCTCGGGCATGTCGACGTCGCCGGTGGGCAGGCCGGTGTTGGCCGCGACCAGCCCGGCGAACCGGTCGGGGTGCTCGGCGGCCAGCCGCAGCCCGATCAGCCCGCCCCAGTCCTGCCCGACCAGCAGCACCCGGCGCAGGTCGAGCGCGTCGAACACGAGCGCGCGCACCCACTCGACGTGCCGGGCGTAGCTGTGGTCGGCGGGCTCGGTGGGCTTGTCGGAGCGGCCGAACCCGACCAGGTCCGGGGCCACCGCGCGGAACCCGGCCGCGGCCAGCCCGGGCATCGTGGTGCGGTACAGGAACGACCAGCTGGGCTCGCCGTGCAGCAGCAGCACGACCGGGCCGTCGGGCGGACCGTCCTCCACCCAGGCCATCCGCAGGGTGCCGCCGTCCTGGTCGGGGACCTCGGCGTGGTGCGGGGGGAGCCCGAAGCCCGGCAGCCCGGCGAACCGGTCCTCCGGCGTCCGCAGGGTGCGCATCCCGGGATCATGGCACCGCGCGGGTCCGCGCGGGACTCCCCGACGGTCGGGTCCACGCCGGCCGACGACCGGCAACCCGAGCACGGTCGGTGACAGGCCGAGCAGCGCGCGCGTCCCCGTCCGGCCCTGCGCGGTCCGTGACGGGCCACCGCGGCCTCCGCGGCCCCCGCCGGGGCCGGCGGGAGCAGTCCGGGCCCGGGCGCGCCGTGCACCCCGGCCACCGCCGCGGATCCCGGCCGCGAGCCCACCGCGCCCGCCGGGACGCCGCTGAGCAGGGCGGTCACGAAGAGTGCCGGCAGCGCGACGGCCACCGCGCGGATCGCCCGGAACATGCGCGCACCGTCCTGGCGCCGGCACCGCACGTGATCAACTGCGGGATTCACCTGACCCATCCGGGTGGTCTGGCCCCCAGATTGTCACGCCGAGCATCGCTCCAGCGCTGTACTAGACAGACAGGAGGTGATCCAGTGCCAGAATTCAACGGGTCCGGCGACGCGACACTGGTCGCTGCGGCTGAGAAACTCACGCAGTGTGACGGCTACATCGTCCTCGCGATCGACCCGCAGACCGGCGAGATCGATGCCCACGGGCCGTTCGACGGGCTCACGGCGACCGTCAAGGCCGACCGGCTGCGGAGCGACTTCGACCGCGGCGGTCTCGAGGACGTCACGGTCGGTGTCGTGCGGTTGCACCACTCCGCCTGACCGACCTCCCGCTCCCCCGCACGCACCCGGTCGCCGACTGCTCCCCCACGGACCGCGGTCGTGCGCGGACGGCGTCGCCACCGCGGCGTCGGTCCCGCACGACCGGTCCCGCTCCCCGGTCACCTGACGGATTCCGCTCCCCGCTCGGCTCCCTAGCGTCGGTGCTCGTACACCGACCGCGAAGGAGACCGTCATGACCGAGCAGCCGCTGCGCATCGTAGTGATCATCGGTAGCACCCGGGAGGGCCGGTTCGGGCCCACCGTCGCCTCCTGGTTCGTCGACGAGACGACCGGGCGCGCCGACCTGGACGTCGACGTCCTGGACCTGGCCGAGGCCGGGCAGCCCGAGCGGCTCGGCGGGTTCGACCAACCCCCGCCCGAGCCGGTGCGGGCCGTCGCCGCGCGGCTGGCCGCGGCCGACGGGTTCGTAGTGGTCACCCCCGAGTACAACCACAGCTACCCGGCCCCGCTCAAGACCCTGATCGACTGGCACGACGCCTGGCAGGCCAAGCCGGTGGCGTTCGTGTCCTACGGCGGGATGTCCGGGGGGCTGCGCGCGGTCGAGCACCTGCGCGCGGTGTTCGCCGAGGTCCACGCGGTCACGGTGCGGGACACGGTGAGCTTCCACGGGGCGTGGGCGCAGTTCGGCCCGGACGCCCGGCCGCTGGACGCCGACCGGTGCAGCGCCGCGGCCAAGGGCCTGCTCGACCAGCTGGCCTGGTGGGCCACCGCGCTGCGCACCGCCCGGGCCGAACGCCCGTACGCGGCCTGACCGGGCGGTCCGACGTGGTGACGGTGTTGACCTCAAGTGAACTTCAACTCCTAGCGTCCGCGCCATGGAACCGATGACTCGGGAGACGGTGGCTGCCCAGCGCACCCGGTGGGCGCCGGTGGCCGCGCTCGGGCTGGCCATGCTGGTGGTCACCGCCGAGATGACGGTCACCGCGGTGACCCTGCCCGGGCTGGCCGCCGAGTTCGGGGTCGGCCCGGCCGCGACGGCCTGGGTGCTGCTGGGCTACGCGCTGCCGATGGCCGCCGCGGCCATCCCGGCCGGTCGCTGGGCCGACGGCGCCGACGTCCGGGCCGCGCTGGTGGTGGCGATGGCCGGGATCGCGGTGGCGAGCGTGCTCACCGCGCTGGCCCCGGCGTTCTGGGTGGTGATCGCCGGGCGGCTGCTGCAGGGGTTCGCCGCGGCGCTGGTGGTGGCGGCCTACATGCCGATCGTCATGGTCAGCGTGCGGCCCGAGCAGCGCGGCCGGGCCATCGGGGCGATCATCACGATCATGACCGTCGGCGGGATGGTCGGCGCCCCGGTGGGCGGCCTGGTGGCCGGCGGGCTGGGCTGGCGCGGGGTGTTCCTGATGAAGCTCCCGCTGCTGGTCGCGGTGGTCGGGGTGGCGCTGCGGTCGCTGCCCCGCGACGAGCGCGGGCTGCCCCGCCCGAGCGGCACCCTGGTGCGCGAGGGGCTGCTGCTCGGCGGGGCGGTGAGCGCGCTGCTGCTGGTCGTCGAGCTGGTCGACGACGTGCCGCTGGCCGCGGCGGGGCTGGCCGTCGTGTCCGTCGTGGCCGGCTGGGGGTGGGCGCGGCTGCCCGCCTCCGGCCCGGTGGTGCGGCTGGTCCGGAGCCGGGCCTTCGGCACCGTGGTGGTGGCGCTGCTGGCGGCCAGCTTCACCATCGGACTGATCGCGTTCCTGCTGCCGTTCTTCGTCTCCGACGTGCTCCGCGGCAGCCCCGAGATGACCGGGGTGGCGCTGCTGTTCTTCGTCGGCGCGGTGGCTCCGGTCTCGCCGGTGGCCGGGTGGCTGGCCGACCGGTTCGGCACCCGGACGGTGGCGCTGACCGGGATCGGCGTCTCGATCGCCGCACTGGCGACCATGCTGACCCTGACCGCCGACGCCGGTCTGGTCGACCTGGCCTGGCGGCTGGCCCTGCTCGGGGTCGGCGCCGGCTTGTTCAACCCGGCGATCAACGCGGCCACCCTGGCCGCGGCACCGTCCGGGATGGAGGGCACCGCCGGCGGCGTCGCGATGACCGCCCGGACCATCGCCACCACCGTGGCGCCCGGCGTGGTCGCGCTGTGCTGGGTGCTGGCCGGCGGTGGGGTCGCCGGGTTCCGGGCCGGGATCGTGGTGCTCGGGGCGGTGACGCTGGTCGGGCTGGCCGCGCTGCTGGTGCCGCCCACCCGCCCGGTCGGGGACACGTCGTGAGCGGCCGGCGGGCGGGGGGCCTGCGGGCGGTCGGGAGCGGACCGGTCCTGCTGGGCCGGGCCGCGGAGACCGCCGCCCTGGACGAACTGCTCGACCGGGCGCGGGCGGGTGGGAGCGGCGCGCTGGTGGTGAGCGGAGAGGCCGGGATCGGCAAGTCCGCCCTGCTGGACCGGGCGCGGGCGGCGGCCGGCGGGATGCGGGTGCTCGCCGGCACCGGGGTCCCGGGCGAGTCCGCGCTGCCCTACGCCGGGCTGCACCTGCTGCTGCGGGAGGTCGCCGAGCGGACCCTGACGCTGCCGTCGGCGCAGGCCGAGGCGCTGCGCGGGGCGCTCGGCCACGGCGCGGCCGGGCAGCCACCGGCCGACCGCTACCTGGTCGGGCTGGCCGTGCTGACCCTGTTCGCCGAGCTGGCCGAGGAGCGGCCGGTGCTGTGCCTGGTCGACGACGCGCACTGGTTCGACCGGGCCAGCGCCGAGGTGCTGGTGTTCGTGGCCCGCCGGCTGGCCGCGGAGTCGGTGGCGATGGTCTTCGCCGCGCGCGACCGGCCCGGCTTCCCGGCGCCCGGGCTGCCCCGGCTGGCGTTGCGCCGCCTCGACGACGACACCGCCCGCCGGGTGCTCGGCGCGCACGCCGACGACCTCCCGCGCCGGGTGCGCGACCAGCTGGTCCGGGAGGCCGCGGGCAACCCGCTGGCGCTGGTCGAGCTGGCCGCCGCGCACCGGGCCGGGCGGCTGACCGACTACCCGCTGGGGCCGCCGGACGCCGGGCGCGGCGGTGCCCCGCCGACCGGCGGGCGGGTGGAGGCCGAGTTCGCCGCCCGGGTCGCCGAGCTGCCCGCGCCGGCCCGGACGCTGCTGCTGGTGGCCGCGGCCGACGGCAGCTGCAACACCGGGCTGGTGCTGGCGGCGGCCGGGCGGCTCGGCGCGTCCATCGGCGACCTGGCGGCCGCGGAGCGGGCCGGGCTGCTGCAGTTCAGGGAGGGCTGCCTGGGCTTCCCGCACCCGTTGATCCGGGCCGCGGTCTACGGCCGGGAGACCCTCGCCCGCAAGCAGGCCGCGCACCGCGCGCTGGCCGACGCCGTCGACGAGGCGAC
>DASQMQ010000615.1:0-3284 GCA_035645455.1 Pseudonocardia sp. | reverse complement strand
CTGGCCGCGTTGGACGAGCGGCCGGCCCCGGGCAGCTCCGACGAGGAGGTCATCGGCTCGGCGGCGGGCACCGCGCAACGGCCGTCGATCTGGCCCGCGGTGGAGCGGCGGCTGCTCGGCCTGGTCCGCGAGCACCGGTCGACGATCGTGTTCGCCAACTCCCGGCGGCTGGCCGAACGGCTCACCGCCCGGCTCAACGAGCTGGCCGCCGAGGCGGCCGAGCAGGCCGGGGAGATCGCCGCGGCCCAGGACCTCGATGCCGCGGTCGGCACGCCCTTCCCCGCCGAGGCGATCGGGCAGTCCGGGATCGGCGGCGGGGCGCCGCCCACCGTGGCCAAGGCCCACCACGGCTCGATGTCGCGCGAGCAGCGCACCCTGGTCGAGGAGGAGCTCAAGGGCGGCCTGCTGCCCTGCGTGGTGGCCACCTCCAGCCTGGAGCTGGGCATCGACATGGGCGCGGTCGACCTGGTGGTCCAGGTCGAGGCGCCGCCGAGCGTGGCCTCCGGGCTGCAGCGGATCGGCCGCGCCGGCCACCAGGTCGGGGCGATCTCCCGGGGGGTCGTGTTCCCGAAGTACCGCGGCGACCTGGTGTCCTGCGCCGTGGTGGCCGAGCGGATGGCCACCGGGGCGATCGAGTCGCGCCGCTACCCGCGCAACCCGCTGGACGTGCTCGCCCAGCAGATCGTGGCTATGGTCGCGCTCGAACCGTGGACGGTGTCCGAGCTGGCCACCGTGGTCCGCCGGGCCGCGCCGTTCGCCGCCCTGCCCGACTCGGCCCTGCACTCGGTGCTGGACATGCTCGCCGGGCGCTACCCGTCCGAGGAGTTCGGCGAGCTGCGCGCCCGCATCACCTGGGACCGGGTGACCGACCAGCTGCAGGGCCGCCCCGGCGCGCAGCGGCTCGCGGTCACCTCCGGGGGCACGATCCCCGACCGGGGGCTGTTCGCGGTGATGACCCCGGGCGGCGCGGACGGGGCCGGCTCGCGGGTCGGCGAGCTGGACGAGGAGATGGTCTACGAGTCCCGGGTCGGCGACACGTTCCTGCTGGGTACGTCGAGCTGGCGGGTCGAGGACATCACCCACGACCGGGTGATCGTCACCCCGGCGCCGGGGGTGCCGGCGCGGATGCCGTTCTGGAAGGGCGAGTCGATCGGCCGGCCGCTGGAACTGGGCCGGGCCGTGGGTGCGTTCGTGCGCGAGATGTCCGCGCTGGACGACGAGGCGGCCCGCGGGCGCGCCACCGCCGCCGGCCTGGACGCGTGGGCCACCGACAACCTGCTGGCCTACCTGCGCGAGCAGCGCGAGGCCACCCGGCACGTGCCCAGCGACCGGACGATCCTGGTGGAGCGGTTCCGCGACGAGCTGGGCGACTGGCGGCTGGTCGTGCACTCGCCGTTCGGGTCCCAGGTGAACGGCCCGTGGGGGCTGGCGATCGCGGCCCGGATGCGGGAGCGGCGCGGGGTGGAGGTGCACGCCGCCGCGGCCGACGACGGCATCGTGCTGCGGCTGCCCGACGCGGTCGACGAGACCGGCGCCGAGGTGGTGCCCACCGCCGAGGACGTCCTGCTCGACCCGGCCGAGGTCGAGCAGATCGTGGTGGCCGAGCTGGGCGGCTCGTCGCTGTACGCGTCCCGGTTCCGGGAGTGCGCGGCCCGCTCGCTGCTGCTGCCCCGCCGCGACCCGAAGCGGCGCAGCCCGCTGTGGCAGCAGCGCCAGAAGTCGGCCCAGTTGCTCGCGGTGGCCGGGCGCTACGAGCAGTTCCCGGTGACGCTCGAGGCGATGCGCGAGTGCGTGCAGGACGTCTACGACCTCCCCGGGCTGCGCGAGCTGATGTCCGACGTGCGCTCCCGGCGGGTGCAGGTGGTCGAGCTGGCGACGCCGGCACCGTCGCCGTTCGCCCGCAGCCTGCTGTTCGGCTACATCGGGATGTTCCTCTACGAGTCCGACGCCCCGCTGGCCGAGCGCCGGGCCGCGGCGCTGTCGCTGGACTCGACGCTGCTGGCCGAGCTGCTCGGCTCGGAGGCGATCCGCGAGCTGCTCGACCCCGAGGTGATCGCCGAGGTCGAGGCCTCGCTGCAGCGGCTGGCCGAGGACCGGCAGGCACGCGATGCGGAGGGCGCGGCGGACCTGCTGCGCTTCCTGGGCGACCTGAGCACCACCGAGGCCGCGGCCCGCGGCATCCGCGAGGAGTGGCTGGTCGGGCTGGAGGCGACCCGGCGGGCGATCCGGGTGCGCATCGCCGGCCAGCAGCGTTGGCTGCCGATCGAGGACGCCGGCCGGGTCCGCGACGCGCTGGGCGCAGCGCTGCCGGTCGGCGTGCCGGAGACCTTCACCGAACCGGTGCCCGACCCGCTGGGCGACCTGGTGGTCCGCTACGCCCGCACGCACGGCCCGTTTCCCGCGACCGAGTGCGCGGAGCGCTTCGGGCTGGGGGTGGCGGTGGTGACCGGCGTGCTGAACCGGCTGGTCGGCTCCGGCCGGCTGGTCCGCGGCGAGCTGCGCCCGGTCGGGGTGCACGACGGTGCGCAGGACGGGGCCCACTCCGCCGCGAACGGGCTCGAGTACTGCGACGCCGAGGTGCTGCGCCGGCTGCGGCGGGCCTCGCTCGCCCGGCTGCGGGCCGAGGTCGAGCCGGTCGAGCAGCGGGCGCTGGGCCGGTTCCTGCCGGCCTGGCAGGGCGTGCGCACCGGCGACGGCGGGCGGCGCGGGCGGATGCGGCGAGCCCCCGGCGCGGAGGACGTCCTGGGCGTCGTCGAGCAGTTGGCCGGGGTGCCGCTGCCGGCCAGCGCGCTGGAGTCGCTGGTGCTCCCGGCGCGGCTGCCCGGCTACACCCCGGCGCTGCTCGACGAGCTGACCGCGGCCGGCGAGGTCACCTGGGTCGGATGCGGGGCGCTGGCCGGTGCGGACGGCTGGCTGGCGGTCGCCCCGGCCGACGTCGCCGACCTGCTGCTGCCCGATCCGGAACCCGACCTGGCGACGACGCCGGTGCACCGCGCCCTGCTCGCCGCCCTCGGCCTGCCCGATCCGGCCGGTCCGCCGACCGGTGGTGGTGCGCTGTTCTTCCGGGAGTTGGCCGACCGCGCCGGCCGTGCCCTGGTCGAGGCCGGCGAGCCGGCCGTCGACGACGACGCCCTGGTCACCGCGCTGTGGGATCTGGTCTGGGCCGGCTTGCTCAGCAACGACACGCTCGGCCCGCTGCGCGCCCGCCTCGGCGGCGGCGCCGGCACCCGCAGTGCGGGCGCGCACCGCACCCGGCGTTCGGCGCCGCGCGGGCGCTACGCGCA
>DASQMQ010000614.1:0-3896 GCA_035645455.1 Pseudonocardia sp. | reverse complement strand
GGGTGCGACGGGCCAGCCGGATCGCGTCGGCCGCCGCGCGCAGGTCACCGCGCACCAGGGTGAGGTCGCCGGCCTCGATCGCCACGTCGGTGCCGGTGCCCATGGCCAGGCCCAGGTCGGCCCGGGCCAGCGCGGCGGCGTCGTTGACGCCGTCGCCGACCATCGCGACGACCTTGCCGCGGCCCTGCAGGTCCTCGATCACGTGGAGCTTGTCGGCGGGCAGCACCTCGGCGATCACCGCGTCGGCGTCGATGCCGACCGCGGCGGCCACCGCGCGGGCGGCGGCGGCGTTGTCGCCGGTGAGCAGCACCGGGTCCAGGCCGAGCCGGCGCAGCGCGGCGACGGCCTCGGTCGAGGACGGCTTGACCTCGTCCGCGACGACCAGCACGGCCCGTGCCACCCCGTCCCAGGCGACGACGACCGCGGTGCGACCGGCGGCCGCGGCGGTGTCCGCGGCGTCGGCGAGCTCGGCAGGCAGGTCGACGCCGGACTGCGCCAGCAGGGCGGGCCGGCCGACCAGCACGTCGTGGCCGTCGACGGTGCCGCGCACGCCCAGGCCCTCCAGCCCGGCAAAGTCGGTGACCGCGGGCAGGGCCCCGGTGCGCTGCCGGGCCGCCCGGGCGACGGCCCGACCGACCGGGTGCTCGGAGGCGTCCTCGACCGCGCCGGCCAGCCGCAGCACGTCGGCCTCGGTGCCGCCGGTGGCCGGGTGCACCGCGAGCAGGGCCATCGTTCCGGTGGTGACCGTGCCGGTCTTGTCCAGCACGACGGTGTCCACCCGGCGGGTCGACTCCAGCACCTCCGGACCCTTGATCAGGATGCCGAGCTGGGCGCCGCGGCCGGTGCCGACCAGCAGCGCGGTCGGCGTGGCCAGCCCCAGCGCGCACGGGCAGGCGATGATCAGCACCGCGACCGCGGCGGTGACCGCGGTGTCCGCGCCCGAGCCGGAGCCCAGCCAGAAGCCCAGGGTGCCGACGGCGAGCGCGATGACCACCGGGACGAACACCCCGGAGATCCGGTCGGCCAGCCGCTGCACCTCGGCCTTGCCGTTCTGCGCCTGCTCGACCAGCCGCCCGGTGCGGGCCAGCTGGGTGTCCGCACCGACCCGGGTGGCGGTGACCACCAGCCGACCGCCGGCGTTGACCGTGGCCCCGACCACCGGGTCGCCGGGGCGCACCTCCACCGGCACCGACTCGCCGGTCAGCAGCGACGCGTCCACGGCCGAGGCGCCGTCGGTGACCACGCCGTCGGTGGCGATCCGCTCGCCGGGGCGCACCACGAACCGGTCGCCGACCTGCAGCGCCTCGATCGGCACCCGCTGCTCGGTGCCGTCGTCGGCCAGCACGGCCACGTCCGCGGCGCCCAGTTCCAGCAGGGCGCGCAGGGCGGCCCCGGCCCGCCGCTTCGACCGGGCCTCGAAGTACCGCCCGGCCAGGATGAACGTGGTGACCCCGGCCGCGACCTCCAGGTAGATGTTCGCGCTGCCGTCGGTGCGCGCCACGGTCAGCTCGAACGGGTGGGTCATCCCGGGCTCGCCCGCGGTGCCGAGCAGCAGCGCGTACAGCGACCAGCCGAACGCGGCCAGCACACCCATCGAGACCAGCGTGTCCATGGTCGCCGCGCCGTGCCGCAGGTTCCGCCA
The DNA here is from genome assembly GCA_035645455.1 of Pseudonocardia sp. Lineage (GTDB taxonomy): Bacteria > Actinomycetota > Actinomycetes > Mycobacteriales > Pseudonocardiaceae > Pseudonocardia. Next base: position 2,254 of record DASQMQ010000614.1, on the reverse strand, counting down.
GGCGGCCCGGTGGAACGGCCACGCCGCCCACACCACGACCGGCCCGGCCAGCGCCAGCGAGATCCACTGCCAGTAGCTGAACTGCAGCGGCTCGACCATGGCCAGCACGATCACCGGCACGGACAGCACCGCCGCGACGACCAGCCGGTCGCGCAGCGGGCGGGCCGGGTCGGCCGGCTCGGCGGACCCGTCGGGCGCCGACGGCAGCCGTGCGGTGTACCCGGCGGCCTCGACCTGGGCGACGAGGTCGGCCGGGTCGGTGCCGGCCGGGGCGCTGACCCAGGCCTTCTCGGTGGCGTAGTTGACCGTCGCGGTGACGCCGTCGAGCTTGTTGAGCTTGCGCTCGACGCGGTTCGCGCAGGCCGCGCAGGTCATGCCGCCGATCACCAGTTCGGTGCCGACGGCCCCGGGGGCGACCGGCCGGACGGTCCCGCTGCTCATGCCGGCCTCCTCCCGGTGACGACTGCGGTGGTGCGGGCTGCCGGGTCGGCGGTCAGCCGGCCAGCTGGTAGCCGGCCTCCTCGACCGCGGAGCGCACCTGCGCCTGGTCGATCGGCTCCTCGCTGGTCACGGTGACCGCGCCGGTGGACAGCTCCACGGCCACCGCCGAGACGCCGTCGATCTCGCTGATCTCCTCGGTGACCGAGGCGACGCAGTGCTCGCAGGTCATCCCGCTCACGGTGTAGGTGCTCTGGCTCATCGCGCGTTCCTCCGACGGGTCGGCCGGCCGGTGGGGAGCCGGCCGGGGGGTGGGTCAGGACCGGACCAGGCGGGCGATCGCCGCGCTGGCCTCGGCGACCTTGCGGTCGGCCACGTCGCCGCCCTCGGCGACGGCCTCGGTGACGCAGTGCTTGAGGTGCTCGTCGAGCAGGCCGAGCGCCACGGCCTCCAGGGCCTTGGTCGCCGCCGAGACCTGGGTGAGCACGTCGATGCAGTACTTGTCGTCCTCGATCATCCGTGCGATGCCGCGGACCTGCCCCTCCACGCGGCGCAGCCGCTTGAGGTAGGCGTCCTTGTCGGCGGTGTACCCGTGCACAGCGGCTCCTCCCGGTCCGGTCCCCATACTATAGGGGGGTACCGGCGGGTGCGGTGGATCAGGCTGCGGCGAAGGTCACCGTGTGCCAGCCGGTGGCGCCGTCCGGGACGACGTCCCGGCGCTGCTCGGTCTGGGTGACCCCGTTCCGGTCGGTCGCCCGGACCTGCACGGTGTGCTCGCCGGGCGCGACGTCGAACGCGGTGCGCCACATCCGCCAGGTGTCGTGGTTGACCTCGGTGGCCAGCTCGGCCTGCTGCCAGGCGCCACCGTCCAGCCGGACCTCCACCGCGGAGATCCCGATCGGCTGCGACCAGGCCGTCCCGGCCACGGTCACCCGCCCGGCCGGCACCCGCCCGCCCGGCACGTCGATCCGGGACTGGGTCTTGATCGGCGCCTTCTCCCCCCAGCCGCGCTGCAGCCAGTAGGCCTGCCGGGCGCCGAAGGTGGTGACCTCCAGGTCGGTCACCCACTTGGTCGCCGACACGTAGCCGTACAGGCCGGGGACGACCATCCGCACCGGGAAGCCGTGCTCGGGCGGCAGCGCCTCGCCGTTCATGCCGACCGCCAGCAGCGCCCCGCGGTCGGCCTCCAGCAGCACGTCGACCGGGGTGCCGGCGGTCCAGCCGTCGCTGCTGGTGCTGAGCACCTGGTCGGCGCCCGGCCGGATGCCCGCCTCCAGCAGGATCTCCCGCAGGTCGACCCCGATGAAGTTGGTGGTCGAGATGTAGGGGCCGCCGACCTCGTTGGACACGCAGAGCAGGGTGATGGTGCGCTCCACCAGCGGGCGGGCCAGCAGGTCGTCGAAGGTCAGGGTGAGCTCGCGGTCGACCATGCCGTGCAGCCGCAGGCTCCACTCGTCCGCCGCGAGCACCGGCACCCGCAGTGCGGTGTCGATCCGGTAGAAGTCGGCGTTCGCGGTGACGAACGGCGTACCGGACTCGGCGAAGGCCGCGGTCGGCGGGATCGCCGGGGCCCGCTCGGCCAGCCGGGCGCCGGCCAGCGCGCGGGTGACCTCCTCCCGGGAGCCGGTGACGTCGCGGGTGAGCCAGGTGCCCAGCCCGATCGGGAGCACCGCACCGACCCCGACCGCCGCCGACGTGCCGATCAGCACGCGGCGCCGGGACAGCGCCGCGCCCGGCGTCGTCGCCCGCCGGGCCTGCAGGCCCAGCGCGTGCAGCCGGCGGAAGACCACGACCCCGACGACCAGGGCCGCGGCCG
>DASQMQ010000613.1:0-7585 GCA_035645455.1 Pseudonocardia sp. | reverse complement strand
GTGGGTGCTTTCCGGGGGTTGGTCGCCGCGGAGCGGGCCGTGCGCGATTCCGGTCTGGAGTGGACGGTCCTGCGGCCGAACAACTTCGCCCAGAACTTCGACGAGTACAGCTGGCGCGAGCCGCTGCGGTCCGGGCGACTGGCGCTGCCGATCGGCCCGGTGCCCGAGCCCTTCGTCGACGTCCGGGACATCGCCGACGTCGCCGCGGCCGCGCTGACCTCCGACGGTCACCACGAGCAGGTCTACGACCTCTCCGGCCCCCGGGCGCTCACCTTCGCCGCGGCCGTCGAGACGATCTCCCTGGCGGCCGGCCGGCCGATCCGGTACGAGGAGGTCACCCCGGCGGAGTACCGGGCGGAACTGCGGGGCGCGGGGGTGCCCGACGAGTTCGTGAACGACCTGGACGTGCTGTTCGCGGGCCTGCGCGCCGGGCACTTCGCCGAACCGGGTGACGGGGTGCAGCGGGTGCTCGGTCGGGAGCCGGTCGACTTCGCCACGTACGCGGCCGAGGCGGCGGCCGCGGGTGCCTGGACGTGAAGCTGATCCGGGCTTGACGCAACCGATCGGCTGCCATAATGTCGCAACCAGAAGGTTGCTACAGACTGTGGAGGTCGCCATGGCATTCCCCGACCGCATCGAGCGGGTCGAGGAACCGGCCGTCTTCGGTTTCACCTGGCACATCAACGGCCTGCCCGAGGACGATCCGCGCCGCACCTACGTCGAGTTCACGCTCGAACCGGCCGGCGCGGGCACCCGGTTGACCGTCGTCGAGTCCGGCTTCGCCCAGCTGTCCGAGGACGCCTACGGCAAGGCCTACGGCGACAACGTCGACGGGTGGGCGGCGGAGCTGGGTGAGCTGGTCGAATACCTCGGTGCCGCCTGACGCCGAGGCGATCGCCGAACAGGTCTTCGCCGCACTGGCCGACCCGAGCCGGCGCAGCATCCTCGCTGCGCTGGCCTCGGGCGGCCCGGCGACGGCGACCGACCTGGCCGACCGGCTGCCGATCACCCGGCAGGCGATCGCCAAGCACCTCGCCCTGCTGGCCGAGGCCGGCCTGGTGACGGCCGAGCCGGGGGAGCGGCGCCGGGTGCGCTACCGGGTGCGCTCGGCCCCGATGCGGGTCGCCCAGCAGTTCCTGGCCGCCCTGGCCCGCGACTGGGACGGCCCGCTGGACGCCTTGAAGGACCACCTCAGCCGCTGAGTCGGGCCGCTACCCGGCGCTTCTCGGCCCCACCACGCCCGTTCGACATGCCCGTTCCGCCATGCCCGTATGGGCTGGACGATGCCCTGGTACACGCTGACCGACGGGTTCGACGCCGACTTCGGCGTCGAGGAGTGGCACGGCACCAACGCGTTCATCCGCGACGGCGACGCGGTGTACCGCACCTACTTCGTCGACAACCGGGGCGACGAGGCGATGGGCAGCACCTGGAGCTACCTGGACATCACCGCACTGGGCCGCCAGGAGGAGTGGGAGGACTCGCCCGAGGGCTACCCGCAGACCCCGCCGTACCAGTGGTGGAACTGGCACGACGGGTACGGCTACCGCTGGTCGGTGGCCGGCTCGTCGCGCAGGAACAGGTACCAGTACGACGTCGCCACGAACACGACCGCGCCGACCAGGTTGCCCAGGAACGCGAACAGCCAGTTGTGCAGGGTGTCGTCCCAGCCCAGCTCGGGGACGCCGGCGAAGATCCCGGCGGGCAGGAAGAACATGTTGGCCACGACGTGGTCGAAGCCCATCGCCACGAACGCCATGATCGGGAAGAAGATCCCCAGGATCTTCCCGGACATGGTGTCGGCGGCCAACGACAGCCACACGGCCAGGCAGACCAGCCAGTTGCAGCCGACCGCGCGCAGGAAGATCTGCCAGGCGCTCTCCTCCAGGCCCTTGGCCTCGACGATGTCGGTCAGCCGCTCGTAGGTCAGCGCGGCGGTCGCGCCGACCTCGCTGTCCACCCCGCCGATCACGCCGGACTGCACGGCCAGGAAGTAGGCCACGAACAGCGCGCCGAGCACGTTGCCCACCAGCACCAGGGTCAGGTTGCGGACCACGTCGCCGAACGTCAGCCGACCCTGCATCGCGCTGATCGGGACCAGCATCATGTTGCCGGTCAGCAGGTGCGAGCCGGCGAGCAGCACCAGGACCAGGCCCAGGGTGAAGGCCGTGCCCATGAAGAACGTCGGCAGCGTGCCCCAGATCGCCGGGTCGAGGCCGGACGACACGGTGATCGCGACCAGGCCGCCGAAGGCGATGTAGGCGCCGGCCAGGAACGAGCCGACCAGGACCTTGTCCCAGCGCAGGTGGGCCTTCTGGGTGCCGACCTCGACCGCGGCGGCGGCGATCTCGGGGGGCTGCTTCGCGGTCATCGGGCACCTCCGGTCGGCGCATCCGGTGCGCCTGGGCTGCGGTCACGGGACGTACCAGGAGTGCGCCGGCAGCCCGCGGTCGAAACGGCCCGCAGCCCCGGGGGTTGCCGGATGGCAACAGGAACCTGTCGTGGTGACCGGGAATGCTGCCCCCGGCGATGAGTCCGCGCTGTGACGCGGGTCTCCATGCTTGACCACAGCGGCCGGGATCCCCTGGCCGGACGGGCGCTACGGGTGGAGGTAATCATGGACATCACGACTGCCGTGCAGCTGAGCGGGCGTGACCGGGCGATCCTCCGCGCGGTCGCGGCCGGGAACGCCGAGCTGGCCTGGGGCGCCGAGCCGGACCTGCTGCTGGACGGGCGGTTCTGCTGCGACCAGCCGGCCGCGCACCGACTGGCCAGGGCCGGTCTGATCGCGCCGGCCACCGTCTGCGCCGCCGGGCAACGGGTTCCCGCGACCGTCACCGAGCTGGGCCGCCGGGAACTCCGCCGCCCGGCGCTGGCCGCCGCCTGAGCCGGGGCCGGGCGCCCGGGTGCACCTCGACGGGCACGACCAGGTCCGCGGCCCGACCGGAACCGGGCGATGATCGGGGCATGACGACCCGCGCCGTGTCGGCGAGGTCCGGGACGGTGAGGGCCGCGACGGGTCCGACAGGGAACGGCCTCCGGGAGTCTCAGGTGAGGTGGTCGAAGTCCCCGCGGACCCACCCGACGTGCCGGTCCGCCGAGCGCCGGACGACCGCCCGGGCGTCGGCGTCGATCACGTTGCCGAAGTTGCTGTAGAGCCGGTCGAAGTCGAACTGCTCGACGTGCGCGGTCACCCGCTCGACCACCGCGGCCGACAACGGGATGCGGTTGGGGTAGCTGCGCTGGAAGCTGACCGAGGTGCGGTCGGGGTTGGCCATGATCGTGTCGCTGGACAGCAGCACGCCCCGGCCGCCGGCGCCGCCCGCCCAGTGCACGACCGCGCTGCCCGGGAAGTGCCCGCCGGCCTGGGAGAGCGTGACCCCGGGGAGGACCTCGATCCGCCCGGCCCAGGGGCGGATCACCCGGTCCGGCCGGGCCAGCCACTCCAGGTCGGCCTCGGCGACCAGCACCGGCGGGTCGCCGAGGCCGCGGCTCCACTGCACCTGCACCCCGAACATGTGCGGGTGGCTGGCCGCGACCGCGACCACCTCGCCCAGCGCGGCGACCGCCCGCACGGCGTCGTCGTCGAGGTAGCCGATGGGGTCCCAGAGCAGGTTCCCGGCCGGCGTGCGGATCAGCTTGCTGTGCTGGCCGATGCCGGTGCCCGGGACGCTGCGGATGCCGAACAGGTCGGGCTCCAGCTCGTCGATCTCGACCTTGCGCCCGGTCCCGGCCAGCTCCTCGAGGGTGGTCCAGCGCTGGCCGTCGGCGGGCACCCACTGCCGTTCGTCGGCGCAGATCCGGCACACCTCGACCCGCTCGCCGTGCTCCACCGCGCACGTCGCGCAGATCCACCACTCGTCCCGGGACACCGCTGCACTGTTCGTCACCCGCCCACCCTCCACCCTGGAGTCGGGTCGCGGTCAAGGTGAACTGCGCCCGACCGGGTGCGTCCCGGACGGGGCGGCACGCTGGACCTCACCCCGGGGATGTCCCACACTGCGTAGTCGTCCACCCGCACGCGAGGAGACCCGATGCCCGGTTACGACGACGAGACCGTGCGAGCGGACGGGTGGGACGACCGCCGTGCCGACCGGCCGCGGATCAACGCCGCCCGGCTGTGGTCGGGCGGGATCGCCACGGCCGTGGTGGCGGCGCTGATCGCGCTGGTCGGGGTGCTGGTGGCGCGGGCGGTGTTCCAGATAGCGCTGTCCGGCTCCCGGGAGGCCGGGGCGTTCGGCGACTCCAACACCGTGCTGCTGTGCGTGCTGGCCGCGGTGGCCGCGCTGGCCGCCACCGGCCTGGCGCACCTGCTGCTGCTCAGCACCCCGCGGCCGCTGGCCTACCTGGGCTGGATCGTCGGGCTGATCACCGTGGTGGCGGTGGTGATGCCGTTCCTGTCCGGCGACGACCTGCCGGTGGCCCTGGCCAAGGCCGTCATCCACCTGGTGATCGGGCTCGCCATCGGCAGCCTGGTCACCGGCGCGGCCGCGAGCGCCACGCGGGTGGTCCCCCCGCGGCAGGGCTACGGCTACCAGTGAGCCCGGCGGGGTGAGCGGCGCGGCGAGATCGATCGCCCGGCCCCGCCGGGCGATCCGGCCTGCGCCCCGATGACGTCCTACTTCCGACGCGACTGACCCGCCCGCGGTCGACGGGTCGTGCAGCACCAACGCCAGCCGCTCGGGCGCGCCGGCGACGCGCGCTCCGCGGGCTCCCTGGTGCCCGGGTCCCGGGCGAGTAGCGTCGGGCGCGGCGCGAGGGAGTGGGCATGGGGTGCACCAGGCGGTTCGACGAGATCGGGTCCGGTGATCTGGCCGAGGTCGGCGGCAAGGCGGCCAACCTGGGCGAACTCGTCCGGGCCGGGCTGCCGGTGCCGCCCGGGTTCGTGCTGACCACCGCCGCCTACGCCGCGTTCGTCGCGGCGAACGACCTGGCCGCCCGGATCGCCGGACTCGCCCGCCGGCCCGTCGACGGCGACACCGCGGCCTTCGACGCGGCCGCCGCCGGGATCCGCGACCTCTTCCGGGCCGGGAGCGTGCCGGAGGAGATCGCGGTAGCGGTCGCCACCGCCGCCGCGGAGCTGACCGGGCCGCTCGCGGTGCGCTCCTCGGCGACCGCGGAGGACCTGGCCGGCGCGAGCTCCGCCGGCCAGCAGGACACCTTCCTCAACGTCCGCGGCGAGGCCGCGGTGCTGGCCGCGGTGGTGGACTGCTGGGCGTCGCTGTGGACGGCCCGGGCGATGGCCTACCGGCGCCGGCAGGGCATCGCCCCGGAGGCCGTCGGGCTGGCCGTGGTGGTCCAGGAGATGGTCGAGGCCGACTGCTCGGGGGTCCTGTTCACCGCCGACCCGGCCACCGGGCGGCTCGACCACGTGGTCGTCAGCGCGGCGTGGGGGCTGGGCGAGTCGGTCGTGGGCGGCTTCGTCAGCACCGACGACCACGTCGTCGACAAGGCCAGCGGGGCCGTCCTGTCCCGGCGGGTCGCGGCCAAGGCGGAGATGACCGGGTACGCCGACGGCGCGGGGACCGGGACGGTGCAGCGGCCGGTGCCGGACGACCGCCGGACGGCCCCGGTGCTGGACGACGCGGCGCTGGCCGGGCTGGCCCGGCTGGGGGCGCGGATCGAGCGGCACTTCGGCGTCCCGCAGGACGTCGAGTGGGCCCGGGCCGGCGCCGTGACCTCCGTGCTGCAGTCCCGGCCGATCACCGCGCTCCCGGAGCCGGCGGCCGACCCGCCGACCGGGTGGCCGGTGCCGTACCCGCGGGGGTTGTACTTCCGGGCCAGCATCGTCGAGCAGATGCCCGACCCGCTCACCCCGCTGTTCGCCGACCTGATCGACGGCTCGGTGACCCGGTCGGTGTCGGCGCTGCTGGAGCGGGTGATGGCTGCCGGCCGGCTGCACCCGGGCGACGTCAGCCTGCCCACGATCAACGGCTACGCCTACTACTTCTACGCCTACGGCGGGTTCGGCCGGATGCTCGCCGCGACCCCGGCCATGGTCCGGGCGATGGCCGCGGCCTACCGCGGCGGGAACGAGGAGTTCTCGGCCGGGGTGCGGGGCTGGCGCGAGTGGGCCCACCCGCGGTACGTGCGGACGGTGGCCGGCTGGGCGGACCAGGACCTGACCGGCCTGTCGTCCAGCGCGCTGCTGGACGGCGTCAGCGCGTTGCTCGACGCCGGCACCGAGTACTACACCGCCGTCCAGTCGATCATCCCGGTCGCCGCGACCAGCGAGCTGGCGTTCCGGGCGTACTACGACCGGCTGGTCCGCCGACCCGGCGACCCGGCCGCGGAGACCTTCCTGCTGGGCTTCGACAGCCGCCCGATCCTGGCCGAGAAGTCGCTGTACGACCTGGCCGCGGCGGCCCGGGACGCCGGCCTGGCCGCGGCGGTCGCCCGGGCCACCGCCGACGACCTGCTGTTCGACGGGCCGCCGCCCGCCGGGGCGGACGAGCCGGCGTGGCGGCACTGGCGCGGGCTGTTCCGCGACCACCTGGAGCACTACGGCCACACCGTCTACAACCTGGACTTCGCCGACCCGGTGCCGGCCGACGAGCCGGCCCCGCTGCTCGACACCGTCCGGTTCTACCTGGACGGGCTCGGGTCGGACGGGCAGGGCTCCGACCCGCACCAGCGGCAGCAGCGCTCGGCCGCGCGCCGCGAGTCGCAGACCGCCGCCGTGCGCGAGCGGCTCGACCCGGTCCGCCGCGCGGCGTTCGACCGGCTGCTGCGCTGGGCGCAGAACAGCGGCCCGGTCCGCGAGGACGCGCTGGCCGACATGGGCCTGGCCTGGCCGCTGATCCGCCGGATGCTGCGCGAGCTGGGCCGCCGGTTCGTCGCGACCGGGGTGCTCGCCGACCCCGACGAGGTGTTCTGGCTGCGCCACGAGGAGCTGCGGGCAGCGGTGCGGGGCGAGCCGCTGTCCCCGGCCCTGGCCGCGGAGATCGGGCAGCGGCGGATGCTCTGGCGGGGCCGCCGCAAGGTGACCGCACCGCAGCTGCTGCCCGAGATCCGGTGGTTGTCCCGGCTGCTGGCCGGGGTGATGCCGGCGGCCGACCAGAACCAGACCGGGAGCTCCATCACCGGTGTGGCCGGCGGCTCCGGTCGGGTCACCGGGCTCGCCCGGGTGCTCGACGGCCCGGCGGACTTCGGGCAGCTGCAGCCCGGTGAGGTGCTCGTCGCCCGGATGACCACGCCCGCCTGGACGTCGCTGTTCGCCAAGGCCGCGGCGGTGGTCACCGACGTCGGCGGGCCGCTGAGCCACAGCTCCATCGTGGCCCGCGAGTACGGCATCCCGGCCGTGCTGGGCACCGGCTCGGCCACCGGCCGGATCCGCACCGGGCAGCGGGTCCGGGTGGACGGCGACGCCGGCACCGTCACCCTGCTCGACGCCACCTCGCCGGACGACGCCACCGAGGTCCCGGCCGGCCCCTCGGCCGGCCGCCGCCTGCTCCCCGCCGCGGCTGCCGTCGCCGCCGGTGCCGTCCTGCTCCGCCGCCACCGCCGACGCCACTGACGGTTCCTCGCAACGGGAGGGACGACGTCAGCGGCGCAGGGGCTCGACGTAACTCCCGTTGCGAGGAAC
>DASQMQ010000612.1:0-6331 GCA_035645455.1 Pseudonocardia sp. | reverse complement strand
CCGCGCGACCCCGACGCGGTGTCCAACCCGCGGGGCGGGGCGGCCGCGGTGAGCAGCCCGGCCGGCGGGACCGGGCCGCTGGCCACCCAGGACGGGATCGGCGCCCTGCTGTTCCGGGTGCAGGGCGGCGACACCACCCAGGGCGGCCCGCTGGTGCTCGCCCCGCCGCACTCGTGGGCGGCCGGGGGAGCGTCGGCGCGGGTCCTGCTGGACGCCGTCGGCCAGCTGATCAACGCCGGGCTGCTGCGCCCGCGGGGCGCCGACGCGGTCGACGCGCCGGCCGCGGCGGGCGACCCGCTGCCGCTGGCCTACCCGCTGGACGCGGCCGGCCGGGAGGTGCCCGCCCAGGCCGTCGAGACGATCCGGGCGACCGCGGCCGCGGTGACCGACCTCCGCTCGGCGGCCAAGCCGGGCTCCCCGGTCGGGGTCAGCCCGGACGAGGCGTTCGCCCCGCTGCAGCGCGGCCTGGTCCGCCCGGCGTCGGCGGTGCTGCGCAGCCGCGACGCCACCGCCGCCGCCCGCACCGCCCAGCAACGGATCGACGACCTGCGCGGCTCGGTCCGGGTGCTGGAGCCGCCCAGCCCGTACTCGCTGGGCACCCAGGACGCCCCGATCCTGATCACCGTGGCCAACGGGTTGCCGGTGACCATGGAGGTGCTGGTGGAGATCGCCCCGTCGCCCGGGCTGCGGGTGGCGCCGATCGCAGCGCAGCAGATCCCGCCGCTGGGCCGGCGGCAGGTGAACGTGAGCGCGGAGGTCACCCGGGCCGGGCAGTTCACGGTGCAGGCCTCGGTGCGCACCCCGGCCGGCGAGCTGCTCGGCCCGCCGAGCCGGTTGCTGATGCGGTCGACCGCCTACGGCACCATCACCCTGTGGCTGACGGGGAGCGCGGGCGTCCTGCTCGTGGTGCTGGCGGCCCGGCGGGTGGTGCGCCGGATCCGCGGGGAGCAGCCGCAGCGCCGGGAGATCGCGTTGGGGCCGCGCAGCGCGCCGCCGGCACCCCCGGCCGACCCGCCGGCCCCGCCGACCCCGGTCACCCCGGCGGCGGGGGCCCAGGCCACCCAGCCGGTCCGGTCGGTCCGGCCCCCGGTCGACCCGGAGTCGATCACCCAGCCGGTGCCGGTTCCGCCGCCTGGTTCGGCGTCGGCCCCGCTGCCCGGCCCCCGGGTGCGACCCCGCCCGGGCACCGGCCGCCGCACCGGGGACCCGTTCCCGGACCCGGCCTCACCCACCGAACGCCTGCCGGCGGCCCAGCCCCGGCCCCGACCCCCGGAGCCGCCCCGGGTGGGCAGCCGTTGACCGACCGGCCCACCCAGCCGATCCCCCCGGTGGACCCGGCCGAGCCCACCGAGCTGCTGCCACCGGTCCTGGCCCCCGGGCGTCCGGCGGACCGCGACCGTCCCGGCCCCCCGGACGCGTCCACCCCGCCGTCCACCCCGCCGTCCACCCAGGCCGATCGGGGGCCGTCGCTCGGCCGGGCCAGCAGCACCATGGCCATCGCCAGCCTGGTCAGCCGGGTCACCGGGTTCCTCCGGCAGGTCGCGCTGGTCACGGTGCTCGGGGTCACCGTGCTCAACGACTCCTACACGCTGTCCAACACGCTGCCCAACATCGTCTACGAGCTGCTCATCGGCGGTGCGCTGAGCAGCGTGCTGATCCCGACGCTGGTCCGCGCCCAGGCCGAGGACGGCGACGGCGGCGAGCGGTACACCCGGCGGTTGATCACCATGGCCGGGGTGGCGCTGCTGGTCACCACCGTGCTCGCGGTGCTGGCCGCGCCGCTGCTGACCCGGATCTACCTCAGCGGGAGCACCTCGACCGCCGACCCGGCGCTGGCCACCGCGCTGGCCTACCTGCTGCTGCCGCAGATCTTCTTCTACGGGATCGGCGCCATCCTCGGCGCGATCCTGAACAGCCGGGGCGCGTTCGGCGCGTTCGGCTGGGCACCGGTGCTGAACAACGTGGTCGTGCTGGGCGTGCTGGGCGCCTACCTGGTGGTGCCGGCCGGCTCGCGGCTGCTGGTGCTCGGGCTGGGCACGACGCTGGGCATCGTCGTGCAGACCGCGGTGCTGGTCCCGGCGGTGCGCCGGGCCGGCTTCTCCTACCGGCCGGTGTGGGGCTGGGACGCGCGGCTCACCCGGGCCGGCGGGCTGGCCGCCTGGGCCGTGGTCTACGTGCTGATCGGGCAGATCGGCTACGTGGTCACCACCCGGATCGCCACCGGCGCCGAGGAAGGCGCGCTGACCGTCTTCGCCAACGCCTGGTTGCTCCTGCAGGTGCCCTACGGGGTGCTCGGGGTGTCCCTGCTGACCGCCCTGATGCCCCGGCTGAGCCGGGCCGCCGCGGCCGGCCGCACCGACCAGGTGATCTCCGACCTGTCCCTGGGCACCCGGCTCTGCCTGGTGTTCCTGGTCCCGGTGTCGGCGCTGTTCACCGTGTTCGGCCCGGAGATCGGGACCGCGCTGTTCGGGCTGCGCGCGGCCAACCTGGACGGCGCCCAGCAGCTCGGCACGGCGCTGGCGGTGTCGGCGTTCGGGCTGGCCCCCTTCGCGATCACGCTGCTGCAGATGCGCGTGTTCTACGCGATGACCGACAGCCGCACGCCCACCCTGGTCCAGCTGTTCACGGTGGCGGTGAAGGTGCCGCTGATGCTGGCGTGCCCGCTGCTGCTGCCGGCGCAGGACGTGGTCCTCGGGCTGGCCGCGGCGAACAGCCTGTCCTTCCTGGCCGGGGCGGCGATGGGCCAGGTGCTGCTGCGCCGCCGGCTCGGACGGCTGCCCACCGGTGCGATGCTGGCCACCGCGGGCCGGACCGTGCTGGCCGGGGCGGCGGGGGCGCTGGCCGCGCGCGGCGTGCTGGCCCTGCTCGATCTCGAACCGGCCGCGGCGCTGTCGCCGCTGGCCCGGGCGTGGACCGCGGTGTTCGTCGCCCTGGTGCTCGGCGGGCCGCTCATCCTGCTGGTCATGCGGGTGCTGCGGGTGCCGGAGCTGGACGCGTTGCTGCAGCGCGTGGACCGGATCGTCGATCGGCTGAGGGCTCGGCGCCGCCCCACCCGCTGAAGTAGGCTGACCGCCGGCGGAGCCGAGCACGGGCGTCGCAGGGGAGGTTCGGATCAGTGAGCGAGTTGGCGAGCCCACCGTCCGGTGCGGCGGCGCCACAGCCGGCACCCACGCAGATCATGCCGAGCGCGCGCTCGCGGGAGGCCGGCTCGCGCTCCGCGGACACCGCCACCGCGTTCACCCCGGTCGATCCGTTCCGCGACGCGCCGGAGGACGGCACCACCCCGGCGACCCAACCCTCCGGCACGATCGCGGGCATGCTGCTGTCCGGGCGGTACCGGCTGCGGACCAGGGTCGGCTCGGACACCGTCGCCGGCGCCGAGTTCTGGCGCGCCGAGGACACGATGCTGCGCCGCGACGTGGCCATCACCGTGCTGCGCCGGCTCGCCGAGGACGGCTCGGCGGCGCAGCCGGACGACGCCGGCGAGCCCGACGGGGACGCGCTGGGCGCGACCCGGGCCGGCGAGATGATGGTGCGCGCCCTGCGGTCGGGCAGCTTCGAGCACCCCGGCTGCGCGCGGCTGCTGGACGTGCTGGCCCCGGGCACCGGCGGGATGCCGGCCGACGTGCTGGGCGCCGCGGTCACCGAGTGGGTCCCCGGGCGCAGCCTGGCCGAGGTGGTGGCCGAAGGGCTGAGCAAACCCACCGCCGTCGCCCGCGGGGTCGCGCCACTGGCCGCGGCGGCGGAGGCCGCCCACCGGCGGGGCCTGGTGCTGGGGATCGACCACCCGCAGCGGCTGCGGGTGAGCCCCGAGGGGAAGGTGCAGGTCTGCTTCGCGCTGCCGCGCCCCACCATCACCCCGGCCGACGACGTCCGCGGTCTGGGCGCCGTGCTCTACGCGCTGCTCACCGCGCACTGGCCGCTGTCCGGGGTGGACGCCGCCCGGGCCGGGCTGGCCGCTGCCGAGCGGGACGGCTCCGGCGAGGTGGTGCCCCCCTCGCGGGAGCGGCCCGGCGTCCCGGTCGAGCTGGACACCCTCACCCGCGGGGCGCTGGGCGACCCGGCGGCGCCCGGGCACGTGCACACCGCGGCCGCGGTCAACCGGCTGCTCACCGAGGTGATCGTCGAGGACGACCGGCTGGCCCTGTTCCCGCCGGTGCACGACGGGGTCCCCTCCGCGCCCGGCGACGTCTGGCAGGACGACGGCGGCGAACCGCCATCCGCGGACCCGGGCCGGCGCCGCAAGTTGACCGTCGGGGTGTCCGTGCTGGCCGCCGCGGTGCTCGCGGTGCTGGTCTTCCTCACCTTCCAGATGGGATCGCTGTTCTCCGACGGCTCGGACACCCCGGCGATCGTCGTCGGCAGCGCCCCGGACGAGCCGGCGGCCGGTGGCGACGACCCGGCGCCGCCGGCCGGTCCCGGCGGCGTCGGTGACGTCGCCGCGGTGGCCGGGGTCGAGGTCTACGCCGAGGGCGACGCCGACCGGGACAACTCCGGCCGGGTGTCGCAGGTGATCGACGGTGACACCGACAGCGGGTGGAAGACCTCCACCTACCGCCAGCAGTTCCCGGCCTACAAGACCGGCATCGGGGTGATGGTCTCGTTCGCCTCCGGCGTGCAACTGGCCGAGCTGACCATCGAGTCCCCGAGCCCCGGGACGGTGATCGAGGTCCGGTCCGCGCCGGGCGCCGATGCCGCGCTGGCCGAGACCACGACCATCGGTGAGGCCACCCTGGTCGACGGCGCCACCACCATCGCGCTGGACGGCGGCGACGAGCCGGTCACCCACGTGCTGGTCTGGATCAGCAAGCTCGGCGGCGCGGGCAGCGACTTCTCCTCGCAGATCAACGAGCTGGAGCTCCGCCGGGCAGCCGGCTGACGGGTTCCACGGAACCGCCTCGGGCACGGTGGCCGGCGCCCTAGTCTCCCGGCGTGCGCGGGGGAGTACCGGGAGCGGTCGTCGACCCGACCGACGGCGAGCTGATGGCCGCCCACCGCGCCGGCGACCCGACCGCCTTCGGAGCGCTCGCCGGGCGGCACGGGAGCTCGCTGTGGGCGGTCGCGCTGCGGACCCTGCACCACCCCGAGGACGCCGCCGACGCCGTCCAGGAGGCGCTGGTGGCCGCGTACCGGCGGGCCGGGTCGTACCGCGGGGAGGCCTCGGTGCGCACCTGGCTGCACCGGATCCTGGTGAACACCTGCATCGACCGGATCCGCCGCGACCGCGCCCGCAGCACGGTCCCGCTGGCCGACCACGAACCCCCCGGCCGCCACCCCGACCTGGCCACCGGGGTGGCCACCCGCCTGGACCTGGCCGATGCCCTGGTCGAGCTGCCCGCCGAGCAGCGGATCGCGGTGGTGCTGGTCGACGTGCAGGGGTGGCCGGTCGAGGAGGTGGCCCGGATGCTGGAGGTGCCGGTGGGGACGGTGAAGAGCCGGTGCGCGCGGGGCCGGGTCCGGCTGGCCGCGCGGCTCGGGCACCTGCGGGAGGAGCAGTGGTGACCCCCGGAGCACACCCCGACGACCACGACCGCCCCCGGCCGCCCGCCGATCCCCGACCTCCCGCGGGCCCAGCCGGCCCGACCACGACTCCGGCCGACCCCGGTCGTGACGTGGACGCCGCCGTCCGCGCCGAACTGGCCGCGCTGGCCGACCCTCCGCTACCGCCGCGGTACCGGGCCCGCTGGGCGGCCGCCCTGGCCGCCGAACCCCCTCAGCGGACCCCACCCCCGAACTCCACCGGAGGACAGCCACTCCCACCCCACCCGGAACCGTCGCCGCTCCCCTGGCGCGCAGCCGCCCCGAACCCGGCCGGACCAGGACCGCACGCAGCCGAACCGGCGCCGCTCCCGTGGTCCACCGCCGCCCCGCATCCACCCGGACCAGAACCGCACTCACCCGACCCGGCTGGACGGACGCCCCTCGCGCCCGACACCACCCGGCCCATGCGGCGTGGGACACCCGCAGCACCGCCGACGGTCCCGCCGAACCGAACCGGGTCGGAGCTGCTCGCACCACGTCCCGCCGGACCGGAGCCGCTCCCGTCCGGCCCCGGGGCGGGCCGGGGGCCAGGGGCCGGGTGGTCGAGGGAGGGGTCGTCCCGGGCCGCCGGGGCGGGATCACGCCCAGCGGGGCGGTCGGGGCGGAGGGTGCGGCCGGCGGCGGTGGTGGGGGCGCTGCTCGGGGTGCTGGTGATCGTCGGGCTGGTGGGCACGCGCGCGGACCCGGGGCCCGGAGCGGCGGGGGTCGAGCTGGCGCTGGCGGGACGGGCCGCGCTCGGGTCCACCGACGCCGGTGCGCTGACCGATCCGGTGCGCCGGGCCGGGTGCCT
>DASQMQ010000611.1:0-3190 GCA_035645455.1 Pseudonocardia sp. | reverse complement strand
CCCCCGCCCGGACGGTCGTCGCGGCGGCCCGACCCGAGCCGGGTGGGACACCGCCGCGCACGGTGCGCCGATCAGCGAGGACGACGTCCCGACCGGTCCGGTCGCCGTGATCGGCGGGCCGGTGGACGACGAGCACTCCCTCCCCGGTGCCGGTCCCGCCGAGCACGGGCCCACCGAGCGCGTCGACGACGGACCCGTCGCGCCCCGTGGCCGCGGGCGGCGCGGCGGCGGTGGCGGGCGGCGCCTGCTGGTCCCGCTGCTCGCGGTGCTGCTGCTGGTCGGCGGGGTGGTGGCCGGTGGGCTCTACCTGTTCACCTCGATGTTCTCCACCCCGGACTTCGAGGGGGCCGGCGCCGGTGACGTGATCATCGAGGTGTCCGCCGGCGACTCCACCACCCGGATCGGCAACGAGCTGCAGGCCAAGGGCGTGGTGGCCAGCGTGCAGGCGTTCACCGACGCGGCCCGCGAGGAGGACCGGATCCGCTCGGTCCAGCCCGGCTTCTACCAGTTGCGGCTGGAGATGTCGGGCGCCGCGGCGGTGGCCCGACTGCTCGACCCGGCCGCCCGGGTCGGCCAGCTGGAGATCCGCGGCGGCGTGCAGCTCGACGACACCAGCGCCCCGGACGGCACGGTGGCCCCCGGCGTGCTCAGCCTGATCGCCCAGGCCAGCTGCACCGGGTCCGAGGGCCAGCAGCGCTGCCTGACCACCGACGAGCTGCGGGCCGCGATGGTCGAGACCGATCCCGCCGCGCTCGGCGTGCCGGAGTGGGCACTCGAGGACGTCGCCCGGGCCGACCCGGTGCGCCGGCTGGAGGGCCTGCTCGTGCCCGGCCGCTACGACGTGCTGCCCAACACCCCGGCCGCGGAGGTGCTGCGCCGGCTGCTGGCCGCGTCGGCGTCGAAGTTGGAGGCGGCCGGTCTGGTGTCCGGGGCCCAGGCCATCGGCTCCACCCCCTACCAGGTGCTGGTGATCGCCTCGCTGGTGGAGAAGGAGGCGATCACCGCGGACATGCCCAAGGTGGCCAGGGTGGTCTACAACCGGCTCGGCGCCGGGCAGCGCCTGGAGCTGGACTCGATGGTCAACTACCCGCTGGACCTGCAGGCGCTGCGCACCACGGCGGAGGACCGGGCCCGCCCGGGCCCCTACAACAGCTACGTCGTCACCGGGCTGCCGCCGACGCCGATCGCCGCGGCCGGGACCGCGGCCATCGCCGCGGCGCTGGCCCCGGAGCCCGGCCCGTGGTTCTTCTTCGTGCGCTGCGAGACCGACGGTAGGTCCTGCTTCGCCGTCGACTTCGCCGAGCACAACCAGAACGTGGCCCTGGCCCGCCAGAACGGCGCGTTCTAGCCGGTCGGCGACCCGGCGGACAGGTAGCGGTCCAGCTCTGCGGCGGCGGCGAGCATCGCCCGGCCGCGAGCGGTCAGCCGGGCCCGCCACCCGTCGAGGGTCGACTCCAGCGCCCCGACGCCGCCCGCCTCCCGCACGTGGGTGACCAGTGGCGCGATCTGGGCCAGCAGGTAGCCGCCGCGGCGGAGCTGGTGCACCAGGTGGGCGTCGCGCACGTCGGCGGGGGAGTAGCGGCGGTAGCCGGTGACCGGTTCCCGCTGCGGCCGGACCAGGCCGGCCCGCTCCCACTTGCGCAGGGTCGCCGGGCGCAGGCCGAGTCGGTGGGCCAGCGGACCGATCAGGGTGTCGCCGCGGGGAGCCGGCGCCGCGGCCCGGCCCGGTTCGGTCAGGTCGCGCAGCGCGGTGCCGACCGCGAGCAGGGTCCGCCGGTCCTGCTGGAGCTGAGCGTGGCTGTCGTCGAGCAGGGTGAGGGCAGCATCCAGGTCGCCGGCGTTGACCGCGCGCATCACCCCGGTCGCGGTCTGGTGGCCGTGCGCCGGGACCAGCGCGCGGAACGCGGCGAGCGCCCGGACGTGCCGGGCGCGGTAGATCCGGTACCCGTGCGGGGTGCGGTCGGCGGCCGGCAGGATCCCGTCGGCTTCGTAGTTGCGCACCGCCTGGGTGGACAACCCGTGCTCGCGCGCGAGGTCCACCGGCCGCAGCCGCTGCTCGCCCACCCTGACCTCCCGTTCGAGAGCTGCCCCGTCGGAGTCGAGGGCGTTCGCGCCCAGGTCTCAACGAGCAGTTCAACGATACGGTTGAGGTAACGCGATCATCGAGGAGGGTGGCATGGCCGACGCACCGGTCCTGGCCGAGGTGGGCTGGGACCTCGACGCCGCGGACGCGATCCCGCTCGGGGACGCGCTCGTCGAGCTGCTCGACGGGCTGCCGGAGCGGCCCCGGCTGCTCGGGCTGGGTGAGCCGACGCACGGCGTCGAGGAGTTCCCCCGGCTGCGCAACCGGATCTTCGCGCAGCTGGTGGAGCGGGCCGGCTACCGGTCGATCGCGCTGGAGAGCGACTGCCTGGCCGCCGCGCTGGTCGACGACTTCGTCGCCGGCGGCCCCGGATCGCTCGACGAGGTCATGGCCACCGGCTTCAGCCACGGCTTCGGGACCTCCCCGGCCAACCGCGAGCTGGTCGCCTGGATGCGGGACCGCAACAGCACGCGCGACCCCGCCGACCGCATCGGTTTCCACGGCTTCGACCCGCCGCTGGAGATGGCCCCGGCGCCGAGCCCGCGCGGCCCGCTGGTGGCCCTGCACGACTACCTCACCACCCACCGCGGCGCCGGGGGTACCCCGATGCCGGTGGACCGGGCCGACGTGGAGCGCCTGGTCGGCGACGACGGCCGGTGGACCGAGCCGGCCTCGCTGATGGACCCGGCCCGCTCGGTCGGCTCCTCGCCGGACGTCGCGCAACTGCGGCTGCTCACCGAGGAGCTCGCCGGGTTGCTCGCCGCCGAAGCTCCGCAGCTGATCGTCGCCGGCGGGCGGTCCGCCCGGGACCGGGCGGCGCTGGACGCCCGCACGGCGGCCGGTCTGCTGCGCTACCACGCCGGGATGGCCGACCCCACCGAGCACCGCCTGCCGCGGCTGATGGCCCAACGCGACGCGATGATGGCCGCGAACCTCGTCGCGCTGGCCGACCAGGAGGCGCACCGCGGGCCCACGCTGGTGTTCGCGAACAACCGCCACCTCCAGCGCGAGCCGAGCACCTGGGAACTGGCGGGCACCGACCTGCGGTGGTGGAGCGCCGGGGCGATCACCGCCGCGCTGCTCGGCAACCGCTACGCGTTCGTGGCC
>DASQMQ010000610.1:0-3429 GCA_035645455.1 Pseudonocardia sp. | reverse complement strand
ACCACCTGGCGGACATGCTGGTGCGCGCGGAGCTGGCGGTGGCGACCGCGTGGGACGCGGCCCGCACGGCCCCGACCGCCGACCGGCAGGCCGACCTCGCCGCCGCGGTGGCCGCGACCGAGGCCGTCGGCGCCTACCTGGCCAACGCCCGGATGAACATCCAGGTGCACGGCGGCATCGGCTTCACCTGGGAGCACGACGCCCACCTGTACCTGCGCCGCGCGACCGTGCTGGCCGCGCTGACCGGCGCGGGCACCACCGCGGTCGACGACGTCGCCGCCCTCACCCGGGACGGCGTGCGCCGCGAGCCCGGGATCTCGCTGCCCCCGGAGGCCGAGGGCTACCGCGAAGCCGCCCGCGAGTTCGTCCGGCGCTACCGCGGCACGCCCGAGGACGCCCGCCGGGCGATGGCCCTGGACGAGGGCTACCTGCTCCCGCACTGGCAGCGGCCGTGGGGCCGGGAGGCCGGTCCGGTCGAGCAGCTGGTGCTGGAGCAGGAGCTGGCCGGGCTGCACCTGCCGAACCTGGGCATCGGCGGCTGGGTGCTGCTGACCCTGACCCAGACCGCCGCGCCCGAGCAGATCGAGCGCTGGATCCGGCCCGGCCTGCTCGGCGAGCACACCTGGTGCCAGCTGTTCAGCGAGCCGGGCGCCGGGTCGGACGCGGCGGCCGTGCAGACCCGCGGGGTCCGGGTGGACGGCGGCTGGCGGGTGACCGGGCAGAAGGTGTGGACGTCGGGGGCCCAGTTCTGCCAGCGCGGCCTGGCCACCATCCGCACCGACCCGGACGCGGCCAAGCACCGCGGCATCACCGCCGTCGTGGTCGACCTGACCGCGCCCGGGGTGACCGTCCGGCCGCTGCGCGAGATCACCGGGCAGTCGCTGTTCAACGAGGTGTTCTTCGACGACGTGTTCGTCCCCGACGAGGACGTGGTGGGCGAGCCGGGAGCGGGCTGGGCGGTCGCCCGGGCCACCCTGGCCAACGAGCGGGTCAGCATCGGCGGGCGCCGGGCCGGCTGCTCCGCGGTCGACCTGTTCGCCCTGCTCGACCAGCGCGCGCCCGCCGACCCGGCGCTCCCGCGCGACATCGGCGCCGCCGTCGCCGCGGAGCTGGGCATGGAACTGCTCAACCTGCGCGCGGTGGAGCGGGCCGTGGTCGGCGCCGAGCCGTCGGTGGAGGGCAACATCAGCAAGCTGCTGCTGGCCGAGCACGGCCAGCGGGTCACCGAGCTGGGCATGCGGATCTCCGGCCCGGCCGGGGTGACCGGCGGCGAGCCGTCGCTGGTGTACCAGTACCTGTTCCAGCGGGCGATGACCATCGCCGGCGGTACCTCCGAGGTCAGCCGCAACGTGATCGCCGAGCGGATCCTGGGGCTGCCCCGGGAGATCATCAAGAACTGACCGGTCGGGCGGGCGGTCGGGGAGACTGGGCTGATGAGCACACCCTCGACGGACACCGGCCCGGTCCGCACCGAGCGGCGCGGGCGCGTCCTGGTGGTCACGATCGACCGGCACCACCGGCGCAACGCGGTCGACCGCGCCACCGCCGACGGCCTGGACGCGGCGTTCAACCGGCTCGACGACGACCCCGAGCTCTGGTGCGGCGTACTCACCGGCGCCGGCGGCACGTTCTCCGCGGGCAGCGACCTCACCGCGAACGGCGACTACGTCACCGGGCGGGGCGGGGAGTACGGGCTGGTCCGCCGCGACCGGTCCACCCCGCTGATCGCCGCGGTGGAGGGTCCGGCCCTGGGCGGCGGGCTGGAACTCGTGCTGGCCTGCGATCTGGTGGTGGCCGCCGAGGACGCCCGGTTCGGCCTGCCCGAGGTGGCCATCGGCCTGGTCCCGGCCTGCGGCGGGCTGTTCCGCGGCCCGCGCGCGCTGGCGCACAACGTCGCGCGCGAGCTGGTGCTCACCGGCGACCCCATCCCGGCCCCCCGGGCCCACCAGCTGGGTCTGGTCAACCGGCTGGTGGCGCCGGGGGAGGCGCTGGCGGGTGCGGTCGAGCTGGCCGGGCGGATCTGCCGCAACGCCCCGGTCGCGGTGCGCGCCTGCCTGGCCGCCACCCGGGAGGCGATCGGCGACGACGCCCCCGGCTGGGCGGCCACCCGGAGGGCCACCGAGGGGATCGCCGGCACGGCCGACGCCGCCGAGGGCGTGCGCGCCTTCCTGGAGAAGCGCAGCCCGGTCTGGACCGGCCGCTGACCGTCGCGCTCGCGCAGACCGTCGAGCGCGGACACCCGACGGGCTGGGTGAGCGGCGGAGGTCTGCACCGGCGCCCGGACGATCAGCTCGCGCTGCCGGGGGCGGCCATCCGGCGGTGCATCGCCGCCTTGAGCCGGTCGGGCAGCAGCCCGGCCAGCCGGCCCTGCGCCCGCGAGGTCACCGAGCCGCCGAAGACCTTGTCCTGGCCCTTGAGCATGGCCTGGTAGCCGTGCTCGGCCACCTGCGCCGGGTCGTCCTTGGCCGAGCTGCCGACGGGGGTGTCGTCCATGTCGGCGCGGTGGAAGAACTCGGTCTCGGTCGGGCCGGGCATCAGCGCGGTGACGGTGACCTCGCTGTCGTCGTCGCGCAGCTCGGCCTGCACGGCCTCGGAGAACGACTGCAGGAACGACTTGGACGCGTTGTAGACCGCCTGGTAGGTGCCCGGCATCGTGGCCGCGATCGACGAGGTGATCAGCACCCGGCCGGCGCCGCGCCCGCTCATGTCGCGCAGCACGTGCTTGGCCAGCCGGACGGTGGAGGACACGTTCAGGTCGATGACCGCCTGCTCGTCCTCGACGTCGATGTCGAGGAACCGGCCGCCCTGGCCGACGCCGGCGTTCAGCGCGGCGGCGTCCAGCGGGCCGATCGCGGTGGCGGCCGAGTACACCGTGTCCACCCCGGACGGGGTGCGCAGGTCGGCGCGGACGGCGTGCACGGTGCCGCCGTGCGCGCGCAGCTCGGCGGCGACCTCCTCGACGGCGGCGTCCTCGGCGGTGACGACCAGGTCGAAGCCCTCGCGGGCGAACACGCGGGCCAGCTCCCGGCCGATCCCGCTGGACGCCCCGGTGACCAGGGCCAGCGGCGCGGTGTCGGCGGAGTGGGTCGGGTCTGTGTCGGGTGCGGCGTCGGTCATGCGGGAGGTCTACCCGGCGGCGCCGCGTCGACACCCGCCGGCCGGCGGGGTTGAGCGGGCGCACCCCGGGTAGCCGTCGATGACCGCTCGACCCGAGTACCGGAGGAACCCCGACATGCGCGCAGTGACCTGGCACGGGAAGCGGGACGTCCGGGTGGACACCGTGCCCGACCCGCGGATCCAGGATCCGACCGACGTGATCGTGCGGATCACCTCGAGCGGCATCTGCGGTTCGGACCTGCACCTCTACGAGGTGCTCGGTCCGTTCCTGGACGAGGGCGACATCCTCGGCCACGAGCCGATGGGCGTGGT
>DASQMQ010000609.1:0-9733 GCA_035645455.1 Pseudonocardia sp. | reverse complement strand
TGCTGCGGGCGGCGGCCGACACCCGCAGCGGGGTGGGTGCCGCGGCGGCCCGGTAGGGCTACTTCAGCTCGACGAACAGCGAGTGCGACTCGTGTCGCCGATGTTCTCCCCGATGTGGCCCTGTCACGCGTCCGGCTGGTTCCCCCGCATCGCCCGCGGCAGCGCGACCGCGACCGCCAGCGTGGCCACCGTGCCCGCGACCCCCGCGACGACGAACGTGGTGGGCGCGCCGGCCGCGTCCAGCAGTAGCCCGCCACCGAGGTAGGAGACCGCCGCGGCCACCCCGATCCCGCCGTACAGGTTGCCGAACACCCGCCCGAGCATCCGGTCGGGCACCAGCCGCTGCAGCAGCGTCACGTGCGCGACGTCCATGGCGGCGATCCCCAGCCCGCGCACGACCTGCAGCGCGAACGCCACCGCGACCGCCCACGCCAGCCCGGTGAGCAGGTTCCCCACGCTGCTCACCGCGAAGCCGGCGACCAGCAGCACCCCCATCGACGTCCGCCGGGCGCCGCGGGCCAGCAGCAGGTAGCCGCCCAGCAGGCCGATGCCCACCGCGCCGAGCAGCACGGCGACCGACGACTCGCCGGCCGCCAGGTCGTCGGTCGCCAGCACCAGCAGCGCGACGTCGTCGATCCCGTTGGCTGCCACGACCGCGAAGAACCCCAGGGCGATGATCCGCACCGGTCGGGTCGAGGCGATGTACCCGAGCCCGGCCCGAGCCTGCCCGAGCAGCGACTCCGGCGGCCGGTCCCGGTCGGTGTCCGGCGGCAGGGCCGGCAGGCGGGCGAGCAGCACCGCGGACACCACGAACGAGGCCGCGTCGACCAGCAGCACCCCGGACACCCCCAGCACCGGCAGCAGGGCCGCGGCCAGCAGCGGTCCGACCGCCTCCGCCCCGTTCGCGCCGAACCCGACCGTGGTGTTGGCCGCCGGCAGGTCGCGTCCGGGGACCAGCGCGGGCACCGCGGCCCGGGAGGCCGGGGCGAACACCTGCCCGGCCACCGCCCGCACCCCCACCAGGACCAGCAGCATCGGCAGCGGCGGCAGGGCGAGCGCGATCGCCAGCAGCGTGGCGCCCTGCACCAGCTCGCAGACCACCATCACCCGGCGCCGGTCGAAGCGGTCGCCGATGGCTCCGGCCAGCGGGCTGAACAGGGCCGGCGCCACGTCGCCGACGAGCAGCAGCGCGGCCACCGCGATCGCCTGCCCGGAGGTCGCCGCGACGTGCAGCATCAGCGCGACCAGGCTCAGCGAGTCGCCGGCGAACGACACGACCCGGGCCGCGGCCAGGGTCCGGAACGCCGGGTTCACCCGGAGCAGGGCCACCGGGCCGGTGGCGGGGTCGGCGGGGTCGGGCACGGTCGGCCAGTGTGCCGCTCCGCCCGTCGCGTCCGCGTCCGGATTCCGACCGCCGGACGCGCCTCCGGCCTCGGTGCGGCTGTCGCCGGTGGCGGATCGCCCTGCTGTCGACCCGGGTGTTCCGGCAGAACGTCATCATGGAAGATGATGCTGGAACGTTGACATGGAATGCCGTTACAGCAGGACATTCCACCGAAGGAGGACCGATGGCGACCCGGGTCCGGGCAGCAGCGCGGGCGGACCGCGCCGAGGGCACCCGCCGGCGGATCCTCGCCGCGGCCGCCCCGCTCCTCGTCGAGCACGGGTACCTGGACGCCACCATGGCCGAGATCGCCCGGGCGGCCGGGGTGGCGGTGCAGACGCTCTACCTGGCGTTCGGCAGCAAGATCGCGGTACTGGAGGCGGCGCTGGCGGCCGCCGCGGCGGACGGCGCGCGGCGCGCCGAGCCCCATCGGCCGCGCGCGCACGACGACGGCCGCACCGCCCTGGCCCGGCACGTGGCCGGGGCGGCGATCCGGGTGGAGCGCAGCTACCCGCTCGCCGCGGTGCTGCGGGCGGCGGCCGCCGACCCGGAGGCGGCCGAACTGCTGGCACGGGCGCGGGCGGCGACGCTGGCCGAGCACGCCCGGGCGGTCGACGAGCTGGCCGAGAAGCCGGGCTTCACCACCGGGATCTCGTTGCAGCGAGCCACCGACGCC
The DNA here is from genome assembly GCA_035645455.1 of Pseudonocardia sp. GTDB lineage: Bacteria > Actinomycetota > Actinomycetes > Mycobacteriales > Pseudonocardiaceae > Pseudonocardia. The sequence continues at coordinate 7,673 of DASQMQ010000609.1, read as the reverse complement.
CTGGCCGCGCTGTGCTCCCCGGAGACCTACGGTCTGCTCGTGGTCGACCACGGCTGGACCACCCCGGACTGGCAGGACTGGGTCACCCGGCACGCCACCGCCGACCTGTTCCCCTGAACTCCCTGCCGCCCGCCCCGCCCGGACGTGTGGCTCTGGCTCGGCCAGGCCGGGTGGGACGAAGGCGCTCTGGCCCGGCACCTCGGGCCGGCCGTCCGGGTACTCCAACGACGGAGTGTCGGCGCGCCGCGGCACGATGGGTGGATGGCCCTCGCAGTCCAGGTGATCCCGGCGCCGCAGCCGATGGCTGCGCTCACCGTCGGCGTGACCGCCCACGGGCTGGCGCTGGTGGTGTTCGGCGACGAGCCGGCGATCGCCCGGCGCGCGGCGGACCGGCTGGGCGAGCCGGTCACTGCCGATCGGGGCGCCACCGCCGGGGCGGTCGGCCAGCTCACCGGCTACCTCGAGGGCCGGCGGCGGGTGTTCGAGCTGCCGCTGGACTGGCGGCTCACCGCCGCGCGGCAGCGCACCGTGCTCCAGGTGCTCTTCGAGACGGTGCCGTTCGGGGCGACGGTCAGCTACGGCGAGCTGGCCGCCCGGGCCGGGATGGGCCGGGCGTACACCGGCGCCCGCGGTGTCGGCTCGATCATGGGTTCCAACCCGCTGCCGGTGGTCGTGCCGTGCCACCGGGTGCTGGCCGCCGACGGGCTGGGCGGGTTCGGTGGCGGGCGACCCCGCAAGGAGTGGCTGCTCGGCCTGGAGGGTGTGCTGACCGCGGGTCTCGACTTCGGCTGAGCCGAACCGGGGGCGCCGCCCCACACCGCGGCGCCGAGCCCGACCGGCGCGGCGGTCAGGACTCGACCGCCCGGTCCCGCGGGGGTAGGCACGTGTGGTGCCCGCCGCCGTGCCCGACGTCTTCGATCCCCGCACCTTCGCCCGCGGGATCCCGCACGACGCGCTGCGCCGGCTGCGCGACACCGCTCCGGTCAGCTGGCAGGACGAGCCGGAGGTCGGCATCTGGCCGGCCGGGCCGGGGTTCTGGGCGGTCACCCGCTACGCCGACGTCCGGCACGTGCTGCGCGCACCCGACGCCTTCTCCTCCGCGCTCGGCGCCACCCAGATCCGCGACCCGGACCCGGCGGACCTCCCGTTCATCCGCCGGATGGTGCTGAACATGGACCCGCCCGAGCAGCTGCGGCTGCGTCGGCTGGTCACCCCGGCGTTCACCCGTCGGCGGCTGGAGCGGTCGGCGGAGCTGATCGGCCGCCGGTCCGCCGAGCTGCTCGACGCGGCGTTCGCCCGCGGGCACTGCGACCTGGCCCGCGAGGTCACCGACGACCTGCCGCTGCAGAACCTGGCCGACCTGCTCGGCGTGCCGGCCCAGGACCGGGAGCTGCTGCTGGTCTGGACCAACCGGGTGATCGGCTACCAGGACCCGGAGCACGGCGAGGTGGTGCTCGACGAGCGCGGCCGGCCGGTCAACCCGCGGTCGCCGGCCCGGCTGGCCGACATGTTCGGCTACGCCGAGCAGCTCGCCGAGCGCAAGCGCCGCGAGCCCGCCGACGACGTGATGACCGCGCTGGTGCAGGCCGAGGTGGACGGTGAGCGGCTGACCGAGGCCGAGCTGAAGATGTTCTTCTTCCTGCTGGTGGTGGCGGGGAACGACACCGTGCGCAGCGCGCTGCCCGGCGGGGTGCTGGCGTTGCTGGACAACCCGGCGGAGTACCGCCGGCTGCGCGCCGATCCGGCGCTGCTCGACCCGGCGATCGAGGAGATGCTGCGGGTGCACCCGCCGGTGCTGACCTTCCGGCGCACCGCGACCCGCGACCTGGAGCTGGCCGGTGCCCGGATCCGGGCCGGCGACAAGGTCGTGGTCTACCACGTGTCGGCCAACCACGACGAGCGCCGCTTCGTCGACCCGTTCCGGTTCGACGTCACCCGCGAGCCCAACGACCACCTGTCGTTCGGGCAGGGGCCGCACCTGTGCCTGGGGGCGGCGTTCGCCCGGCTGCAGATGCGGGCGTTCTTCACCGAGTTCCTGCGGTTGCCGACGGCCCACGCCGCCGGTCGGCCGCGTCGCCTGACCTCCAACTTCATCAACGGCATCACCCGACTACCCGTGCACTGGTAGCGCCGTACGCCCGTGCGGCGAGTGAACCGCCATGAGGCAGTACGAGTCGTCGGTCCTGATCGAGGCGTCCCCGGAAGCGGTCTGGGCCGTGCTCGCCGACGCGTCGCAGTACCCGGCCTGGGACTCGGGTGTGTCCGGGGTGGACGGGGACATCGTGGACGGCGGCAAGATCGTCGTGCGCACCGGGGCGCCGTCCGGCCGGGCGTTCCCGGTGCTGGTCGCGCTGGACCCGCCGCGGATGATGGTGTGGACCGGCGGGCTGCCGCTCGGGCTGTTCCGCGGCGTGCGCACGTTCAGCCTGGACGACGCCCCCGGCGGCGCCACCCTGTTCACCCTGCACGAGGAGTTCTCCGGCCCGCTGCTGGGGCTGGTCCGGCGGACCCCGCCCGACCTCGGGCCGTCGTCCGACCGGTTCACCCGCGGGCTCAAGGCCCGGGTGGAGGGCCGGTCCGACGGGACCTGAACCGCCGTCGCCACCGGGCCGCGCCGTGCTCGGTCCGGGCGGCCCGCGCCGGGGCCCGCGGCCGCCGAGCTGGTCGTCACCGCCCTGCTGGAGCCCGACGGCCCGGCCGGGCCGGGGTGCGGCCCGCCTGCTGACCGCCCGTTCGGCCGTCCGCGATCCCCGCCGGACGGGCCCGCCGTGTGGGAAAGTGGTAGCGGTACGAGGCCCTACTGACGACGGCGGGGATTGATGGGGACGAAGACGATCACCGGTGTGGACGGACGCAGCTGGTCGGTGCGCCGCAACATCGAGTGGTCGGTGCCGGCCACCGGCGACGACTTCGAGCACGACGTCGACGGCGGCCGCGGCGCCGCGGTGCTCATCCTGTCCTCGCTGTTCGTGTTCTGGCTGATCGTCGTGGTGTGGAAGCCCACGCTGGTGCACATCCCGTGGTGGCTGGTGCTGATCTCGATCGTGGTCATCGGGTTCTTCCCGTTCCGCTGGCTGCTGCGCCGACCGTGGACGATCGTCGCCGAGACCGCGGGCAGCTACGACCTGCCGGCCGAGCGGTGGACCGGGATGGTCCGCGGCGGGTCCAAGGCCAAGGAGGAGCTGCGCATCGTGGTGCGCAGGCTGCGCACCCAGGGCACCCCCGGCCACGCCGACAGCCCGCTGCAGCCGGTCAACTAGGCAGGTCCGCGTGCCCGAGCTGCCCGAGGTCGAGGCCCTCGCCCACCACCTCCGCGAACACGCCCTCTACCGGCCCGTCGCCCGGGTCGACGTGGCCAGCATGAGCGCGGTCAAGACCTTCGACCCGCCGGTCACGGCGCTGGCCGGGCGGGTGGTCACCGGCGCCGCCCGGTACGGCAAGTTCCTGGCCGTGGAGTTCGTCGACCGGCCCGACGACCCGCTGCACCTGATCACCCACCTGTCCCGGGCGGGCTGGCTGCGCTGGCACGAGACCGCCGGGGCCACCCCGCCCAAGCCCGGGCGCGGCCCGCTGGAGCTGCGGGTGCACCTGGACCGCGTCGGCGGCCCCGGGTTCGACCTCACCGAGGCCGGCACCCAGAAGCGGTTGTCGGTGTACCTGGTGGCCGACCCCGCCCTGGTGCCCGGCATCGCCCGGCTCGGCCCGGACGCGCTGGCGGTCACCCGCGACGAGTTCGGCGGGCTGCTGGCCGGGCACACCGAGCGGATCAAGACCCTGATCGTGGACCAGGCCTGGCTGGCCGGTGTCGGCAACGCCTACAGCGACGAGATCCTGCACACCGCCCGGATCTCGCCGTACGCGGTGTCCGGCCGGTTGCGCCCGGAGCAGGTCGACGAGCTGTACGCGGCGCTGCGCTCGGTGCTCACCGACGCCGTCGCGCGGTCGGTCGGGCAGGGCGCCGCTCAGCTCAAGGGCGAGAAGCGCTCCGGCCTGCGGGTGCACGCCCGCACCGGCATGCCGTGCCCGGTCTGCGGGGACACCGTGCGGGAGGTCTCCTTCGCCACCCGGTCCTTCCAGTACTGTCCCGGCTGCCAGACCGGTGGCAAGCCACTCGCCGACCGGCGGCTTTCCCGCCTGGTGAGGTAATTGACGTGAGTGAGCTGCTGCAATCGACCACGGCGCTGCTCGTCGCCCTGGTCGTCCTGGTGGGCCTGGTCGCGGTGGTGGTCGTGCTCATCCTGCGCAACCGGCGCAACACCTTCGCCAGCCCGCTGGAGCGGGCCACCTTCTCCACCCTGCACACGATGGCGCTGGCCTCGCCCGCGCTGCGCGACGGGCTGTCCCAGACCTCCGCCCAGTTCGCCCTGCCCTACCTGCGCCAGCTGCTGGACACCTGCGCGCTGACCATGACCGACAACGAGGGCAACCCGCTGGCCTGGGACGGCGAGTCCGACCGGCACCAGCCCGACGTCCGGCAGCTGGCCGAGCAGGTGATCGCCACCGGTCGCCAGCAGGTGCAGTCGCACACCGCGATCGACTGCGAGCGCGACGACTGCGCGGTGCGCGGGATCGTCGCGGTGCCGCTGGAGACCGACGGCACCATCGTCGGCACGCTCGCCGCGCTGACCACCTCGACCGCCGGCCCGGTGCTGCTGCGGGCCACCGGCGAGGTGGCCCGGTACGTGTCCAGCCAGCTGGAGCTGGCCGAGCTGGACGAGTCCCGGGCCCGGCTCAACCGGGCCGAGGTGCGGGCGCTGCGCGCGCAGATCTCGCCGCACTTCGTCTACAACGCGCTGACCACGATCTCCTCGTTCATCCGCACCGACCCGGTGCGGGCCCGCGAGCTGCTGATCGAGTTCGCCGACTTCACCCGGTACTCGTTCCGGTCGGCCGGTGAGTACACCACGCTGTCCGACGAGCTGGCCAACATCGAGCGCTACATCCGGCTGGAGAAGGCCCGGTTCGGCAACCGGCTCAACATCAAGCTGCAGATCGCGCCCGAGGTGCTGACCGTGGTGCTGCCGTTCCTGGCCCTGCAGCCGCTGGTGGAGAACGCGGTCCGGCACGGCCTGGCCAGCAAGCCCAACGGCGGCACGATCACCATCACCGCGGAGAACGCCGGCGCCGAGTGCGTGATCATCGTCGAGGACGACGGGATCGGGATGGACCCCGCCCGGCTCACCGAGGACCTCGACGACGCGCACCTGTCCGGCGCGCACGTCGGGCTGGGCAACGTGGACGACCGGATGCGCTCGACCTTCGGCGACGACTTCGGGCTGGTGGTGGACACCGCGGTGGGGGCCGGCATGAAGATCACCCTGCGGGTGCCGAAGTTCCGCGCCGACGTCCGGGTCTGAGCGCGCAGACCCCCGGATCGGCGGGTGTACGACGGCGGGCCCGCTCGTCGTCGCCCGCCCGCGCGGCTAACCTGCGGTCATGGAAGGCCTGCGGATTCCGGAGAAGTTGGCGGCCCGGCTGCCCGGGCGACTGGGCGAGCGCACCGACCGGCAGGTGGTGTCGCTCGTCCGGCTGCACGGGGTGATCACCGCGACGACCGGCCCGGTGCCCCGATCGGTGATCAACGCCAGCGGCCTGGAGAAGACCCTGGAGCGGGCGTTCGCCCCGGAGCGGCTGGCCGCGGTGGCGCTGCTGATCAACTCCCCGGGCGGTTCGGCGACCCAGTCCGCGCTGGTCACCGACCGGATCCGCGGGCTGGCCGCCGAGCGCGACGTGCCGGTGCTGGCCTTCTGCGAGGACGTCGCCGCGTCCGGGGGCTACTGGCTGGCCTGCGCGGCCGACGAGATCTACGCCCACCCCACTTCGATCGTCGGATCCATCGGGGTGATCAGCCAGGGCTTCGGGCTGCACGGGCTGATCGAGCGGTTCGGCGTGCAGCGCCGGCTCTACACCGCGGGGGAGTCCAAGGCCCGGCTCGACCCGTTCCTGCCCGAGAAGCCCGAGGACGTGGACTGGCTGCGCGACCTGCAGGACCAGCTGCACGCGATGTTCCGGCAGTGGGTGACCGAGCGCCGCGGCGACCGGCTGCCGGCCGGCGCCGACCTGTTCACCGGCGAGGTGTGGACCGGGGCCCGGGCCGTCGAGCTCGGCCTGGTCGACGGGCTGGGCACCGCCCGTGGGGTGCTGACCGAGCGCTTCCCGGACGCCGAGCAGGTGCCGATGGAGGGCCGCAAGCCGCTGCTCGCCCGGCTCGGGCTGGGCGCCTCGCCGGCGGCCGGCGGGGCCCTCGGAGCCGACGCCCTGCTCGCCATGGCCCAGGCAGTCGAGGTCCGCGCGACCTGGGCACGGTACGGTCTGTAGCCGGACTCGAGCAGACGGACCCGATTGGTGCGGGCCACTGGCACTCACGTGGAATCACCGTCACCATGGTCGGGCGGTCGGGACGGCTCGTCCCGGGCCCACGGGTGAGCCCGGACACGCAGGATGAGGAGATCGTGGACAGCAACGACAGCTCCGGTGGCCTGGTCGTCCTCGCCGTCGACGACGAGGAGCCGGCCCTCGAAGAACTGGCCTACCTGCTGAGCGAGGACTCCCGGGTCGGCATGGTGCTCAAGGCATCGGACGCCACCGACGCACTGCGCATCCTCAACAGCCGCCAGGGCGTGCGGGAGGCGGCCAGCGCCGTCCAGCCGGGCCGCGGCATGGCCAACCCGATGACCGGCACCCGGGTCGCCGAGCGCACCGACATCGAGGTGGTCTTCCTCGACATCCGGATGCCCGGCCTGGACGGCATGGAGCTGGCCCGGGTGTTCTCCTCGATGGCGGTGCCGCCGTCGGTCGTGTTCGTCACCGCGCACGACGACCGCGCCGTGGACGCCTACGAGGTCGGCGCGGTCGACTACCTGCTCAAGCCGCTGCGCGCGGAGCGGCTGGCCTCGGCCATCGACCGCATCCTGGCCAACCGGGCGGCCAGCGTGGCCGAGCCGGTGCAGGAGCAGGGCGGCGAGGACGAGGTGATCCCGGTCGAGCTGGCCGGCACCACCAAGCTGGTGCCGCGCTCGGCGGTGCGCTACGTGGAGGCCCAGGGCGACTACGCCCGCCTGCACACCCACGAGGGCAGCCACCTGGTCCGCATCCCGCTGTCGGTCCTGGAGGACCGCTGGCGCGACGCCGGCTTCGTGCGCATCCACCGCTCGTTCCTGGTCTCGCTGCCGCTGGTCACCGAGCTGCGGCTGTCCGGGTCGGGCTACGTGGTGCGGGTCGGCAGCGGTCCGGACTGCGCCGAGCTGCCGGTCAGCCGCCGGCACACCCGCGAGCTGAAGGACCGCCTGGTCCGGGCGACCAAGCAGGCCTGGAGCCAGCGGTGAGCCACAGGTGAGTACGCACATCGACGGCACCCCGCCGTCGGTGACCCCTGGTCCGGGGGACGACGACCCGGCCGGGTACCGGCGCGGGCCGGACCACGAACCGGATCCGGACGGCGACAGCGGCTCGGTCTGGCTGCACGAGGAGATCCAGCGCCGGATCGCGGCCGGGCGCCGGGCCTCCAAGGGCCGGCACGCCCGGCACGAGGTGGCCAGCTCGACCACGTCGATCAGCTACGTGCCCCGGCACTCCACCGCCACGCCCGGGCCCGGCGCGTCGCCGCCGGCCCCGGTGGCCACCCCGGCCCGCGGCATGCCCCGGGTGCCGGCGGCCTGGTCGAGCCCGCCCAC
>DASQMQ010000608.1:0-5462 GCA_035645455.1 Pseudonocardia sp. | reverse complement strand
CCAGCAGCACCCGGGTGGCGAAGCCGTGGCCGACGGCGTCGAGGGCGGTCGCCCGGACGCAGTGGTCGGTGGCGATCCCGGCGACGTCCACCGCGTCGACGCCGCGCTCCCGCAGCCAGTCGGCCAGCGGCACGCCGTCGGAGGCGCCCTCGAAGCCGGAGTAGGCAGCGGCGTACTCGCCCTTGTCGAAGATCGCCTCGAGCGGCTCCCGGTCCAGCGACGGGTGGAGCTCCACCCCGCCGGTGCCCACCACGCAGTGCGCCGGCCAGGAGTCGACGAAGTCGGGGGAGTCCGAGAAGTGGGCTCCTGGGTCGACGTGGTGGTCGCGAGTCGCGACGACGTGCGCGTACGGCTGGTCCGACGTGGCGACGTACCGCGATATCGCCGCCGCGACGGACGCGCCGCCGGCCACGGCCAGCGAGCCGCCCTCGCAGAAGTCGTTCTGCACGTCGACCACGATCAGCGCGCGGGTCATCTCGGCATCCCTTCGAACACGGTGGGCAGGGCGGGGTCGCCCCGGGACAGCTTGAGGCCCTCCCACGGGACGGCCACCAGCGCGGCGCGCAGCCGCTGCCGGGACTGCTCCAGGGTCTCCAGCCCGGGCACCGGCTCGCCGCCGCGGATCAGCGGGACCGGCATCACCCGGTCGTGCGGGCCCAGCTCGGGCCGCTCGGCCGCGGGGTGCACGACCTCCTCGATCGCGGTCCCGGTCGGCTTGAACCGGCGCACCGCGGACTTGCGCCCGCCGCGGGACTCCTTCGCCGCGCTGCGCTTGGCCACCGGCCGCCCGTCCACCTCGACCAGCTTGTAGACCATGCCCGCGGTCGGCGCGCCGGAGCCGGTGACCACCGAGGTGCCCACGCCGTAGGAGTCGACCGGCTCGGCGCGCAGCGACGCGATGGCGTACTCGTCGAGGTCGCCGGACAGCACGATGCGGGTCTTGGTCGCGCCCAGCGCGTCGAGCTGCTCGCGGGCCTGGCGGGCCAGCTCGCCGAGGTCACCGGAGTCGATCCGGATCGCGCCCAGCTCCGGGCCCGCGGCCCGCACGGCCAGCTCGACGCCGCGGCGGATGTCGTAGGTGTCCACCAGCAGGGTGGTCTCCGGCCCGAGCGCGGCGACCTGGCTGTCGAACGCGCCCAGCTCGTCGTCGTGCAGCAGCACCCAGGCGTGCGCGGCGGTGCCCGCGGTCGGGATGCCGTGCCGGCGCTCGGCCTCCAGGTTCGACGTGGCCGAGAACCCGGCCAGGTACGCCGCCCGGGCCGCGGCCACCGCGGCCGCCTCGTGGGTGCGCCGCGACCCCATCTCGATCAGCGGCCGGCCGGCCGCCGCGGTCACCATCCGGGCCGCCGCCGAGGCCACCGCGCTGTCGTGGTTGAGGATCGACAGGCTCAGCGTCTCCAGCACCACGGCGTCGACGAAGGTGCCGGTGACGGTCAGGATCGGCGAGCCCGGGAAGTACAGCTCCCCCTCGGGGTAGCCGTCCACGTCGCCGGAGAACCGGTAGTCGGCCAGCCAGTCCAGGGTGGTGGCGTCCACCACGTCGGCCAGCGCGGCCAGCTCCTCGGAGCCGAACCGGAACCGGCCGATCGACTCGATCAGCCGCGCGGTGCCGGCGACCACGCCGTAGCGGCGCCCGTCGGGCAGCCGGCGGGCGAACACCTCGAACACGCAGTGCCGGTCGGCGGTGCCGTCGGCGAGCGCCGCGGCCAACATGGTCAGCTCGTAGCGGTCGGTGAGCAGAGCGGTGCTGACGCCTGCGGTGGACGGACTCCCGGTCATGGGGACCGAGCCTAGAAGAGGCCGGGTCCCGTGCAGGTCCGGCGTACCGGGTGTCACCATGGAGCCATGACCGTGCCGCAGTCGACTCCCACCACCGTGGTGGAACCGGACGTGGACCAGGCCGGCTCCACCGACGTGCCGTGGCAGGCGATCGTCTGGAACGACCCCGTCAACCTCATGTCCTACGTCACCTACGTGCTGCAGAAGGTCTTCGGCTACCCGGAGCCGAAGGCGACCGCGCTCATGCTCGACGTGCACCACAAGGGCAAGGCGGCGGTGTCGGCCGGGGACAAGGACAAGATCGAGGGCGACGTCGCCAAGCTCCACGCGGCCGGCCTGTGGGCCACGATGCAGAAGGTCTGAGCGGGCACCCCGATGAACGGCTGGAAGCGCGCGGGCCGCGGAGCGAAGGTCCGGTTGGTGGCCTCGCTGGAGGCCCAGGAGGCCGCGGTGCTGCGCGGCCTGGTCGGTGAGGTCCGGCGGATGCTCGCCGGGCGCGCCGAGGAGAACCCGGCCGATGAGCTGGCGGTGCTGACCGGCATGCGCACCGGCCCGTCCAGCCGCCCGGACGACCAGGTGCTGGCCCGGCTGCTGCCCGACTTCAGCACCGACGACGCCGACCTGTCGGCGGGCATGCGCTCGCTGCACGAGCCGGAGCTGATCGACGCCAAGGACGCCGCGGCCCGGGTGGTGGAGGACACGCTGCCCGAGCAGGGCGGCCGCATCGAGCTCACCCCCGACCAGGCCGACGCCTGGCTGGCCTCGCTGAACGACGTCCGGCTGGCGCTGGGCACCGCGCTGGACGTCAGCGAGGACCTGCCCGACGAGCTGCCGCCGGACGACCCGCGCACCGCCCATCTGGGGGTGTACCAGTGGTTGACCTTCGTCCAGGACGCGCTGGTGCAGGCCCGGATGCAGGTGCGGTGACCGGTTCCGGACTGCCGGACCTGCTGCGCGCGCTGGAGCCGGAGCTGCGCCCCGGGGTGTTCGTGTTCGCCGTGGTGCCGCCCGGCGCGGTCCTGGACGTCGATCCGGTCGCCACGATGGCCGAGGACGAGGGGCGCACGGTGGTGCTGCCCGAGGCCGACGCCGAGCGGCTCGGGCTGGCCGCGGAGTACCGCTGCGCGTGGATCACACTGCGGGTGGCGTCGTCGCTGGCGGCGGTCGGGCTGCTGGCCCGGGTCACCGCGGCCCTGGCCGGCCGCGGGATCAGCGTCAACCCGGTCGCCGGGTTCCACCACGACCACCTGTTCGTGCCGCACGACCGGGCCGCGGACGCCCTGGGCGCCCTGGCCGAGCTGCAGGCCCGCGCGACGCGCTCGCCGGTGGTGGTCGGCGACCACGAGATCGACGACGACCCGTCGCGGGTGGACCGCGAGCTCGTCTGGCGCTACCTGTCCACCGAGGCCTACTGGGGCCGCTGGCGCACCCGCGCCGAGGTCGAGGCCCAGCTGGACGAGGCGTTCCTGGTCCTGGGCGCCTACCACCGCGGCACCGGGGAGATGGTCGGCTTCGCCCGCGGCACCGGCGACGGCGTGGCGTTCGGCTACCTCGCCGACGTGTTCGTGCTGGGGTCCGCGCGCGGAGCCGGGCTGGGCAAGGCGCTGGTCGCGGCGGTCGTCGAGCGCGACCCGCGGATCCGCTGGGTGCTGTTCACCGCCGACGCCCACGAGCTGTACCGGCCGTTCGGGTTCGCCGAGCCGGACGCCACCTGCCTGGTCCGCCCGGCGGGCGTACCCACCCCGGGTGTGAGCCCGCCCGCAGGCGTGCCGGCTCCGGTCGTCGGCCCGTAGGCTGGAGCGGTGCTGGTGATCCGAGCCGATCTCGTGGACGAGATCGTCGCGCACGCCCGCCGGGACCACCCGGACGAGGCCTGCGGCGTGGTCGCCGGGCCGGAGGGGTCCGACCGCCCGGAGCGGTTCGTGCCGATGGTCAACGCCGCCCGCTCGCCGACGTTCTACGAGTTCGACTCGGGCGACCTGCTGCGGCTCTACCGCGACATGGACTCCCGCGGCGAGGTGCCCGTGGTGATCTACCACTCGCACACCGCCACCGAGGCATACCCGTCGCGCACCGACATCTCCTACGCCTCCGAGCCCGAGGCGCACTACGTGCTGGTGTCCACCCGCGAGCCGGACACCCACGAGTTCCGGTCGTTCCGCATCGTGGACGGCGTGGTCACCGAGGAAGACGTGGACGTCGTCGAGAGTTACATGTTCGCCCACACCGGGGCGGACGACGTGCCCGACCACGACTGACGGCGCTCTCGGCACCGCCTCAGCACCGCCCTCAGCACCGCCCGACCGATTCCACTGGAGCACCCGCATGGCCGTGACCGTGTCCATCCCCACCATCCTGCGCACCCACACCGGCGGCGAGAAGTCCGTCGAGGCCAAGGGCGCCACCGTCGGCGAGGTGATCGACGACCTGGAGGCCCGGCACGCCGGCATCGCCGGACGCCTGATCACCAACGGGACGCTGCACCGGTTCGTCAACATCTACGTCGACGACGAGGACGTGCGCTTCTCCGGCGGGCTGGACGCGCCGGTCGGCGAGAACTCGACGGTCACCATCCTCCCCGCGGTCGCCGGCGGCTGAGGCCGGGACCACCCAGGACCACCGACCGGGAGGTACCCGTGGCCCGGTACGACTCACTGCTGCAGGCCGTCGGTGACACGCCGCTGGTCGGCCTGCCGTCGTTGTCGCCCGCCGAGGGCGTGCGCCTGTGGGCGAAGCTGGAGGACCGCAACCCGACCGGCTCCATCAAGGACCGGCCGGCCCTGGCCATGATCGAGAAGGCCGAGGCCGACGGGCTGCTGACCCCCGGCTGCACCGTGCTGGAGCCCACCTCCGGCAACACCGGCATCTCGCTGGCCATGGCCTGCAAGCTCAAGGGCTACCGGCTGATCTGCGTGATGCCGGAGAACACCTCGGTGGAGCGCCGCCAGCTGCTGGAGATGTACGGCGCGGAGATCATCTCCTCGCCGGCCGCGGGCGGGTCGAACCAGGCCGTGGCGATGGCCAAGAAGCTGGCCGCCGACAACCCCGACTGGGTGATGCTCTACCAGTACGGCAACCCGGCCAACGCCGACGCGCACTACCGCACCACCGGCCCGGAGATCCTGCGCGACCTGCCCACGATCACCCACTTCGTGGCCGGCCTGGGTACCACCGGCACGCTCGTGGGCACCGGGCGCTTCCTGCGCGAGCACAAGCCGGACGTGCAGATCGTGGCCGCCGAGCCGCGCTACGGCGAGCTGGTCTACGGGCTGCGCAACCTCGACGAGGGCTTCGTGCCCGAGCTGTACGACCCCGAGGTGCTCACCGCCCGGTACTCGGTCGGCTCCCGCGACGCGCTGCGCCGCACCCGTCAGCTGGTCGAGCAGGAGGGCATCTTCGCCGGGATCTCGACCGGCGGCATCCTGCACGCCGCGCTGGCCGTGGCGGAGAAGGCGGCCGGTGCCGGGGAGGTCGCCGACATCGTGCTGGTGGTCTGCGACGGGGGCTGGAAGTACCTGTCCACCGGCGCCTACAGCGGCGAGCTGGACGAGGCCGCCGACGGCATCGACGGCCACCTCTGGGCTTGAGCTGTCGACGGGGTACGGGGGAGTGCGTACCGTGGATTACATGGTTGCGCCCGCCCCCCGCCGGTCCCTCGCCCGCGTGTTCCCGGCGCAGCCGGT
>DASQMQ010000607.1:0-6820 GCA_035645455.1 Pseudonocardia sp. | reverse complement strand
AGCAGCGCCCCGGCGCCGACCGGGCGCCCGCGCACGGTGGATCCGGCCGCGCAGGCCGCGTCCTCGACCACCGGGACGTCGCCGCAGGCCGCGCGGACCGCGTCCACGTCGGCGGGCTGGCCGCCCTGGTGCACCAGCAGCACGGCCCGGGTGCGCGCGGAGAGCACCTCGGCGACCGTGTCCGCGGTGAGGTTGCCGGTCAGCGGGTCGACGTCGGCGAACACCGGGGTCGCCCCGCACATGCGCACCACGTTGGCGGTGGCGATGAAGGACAGCGACGGCACCACGACCTCGTCGCCGGGGCCCACCCCGAGCAGGTGCAGGCACAGGTGCAGCCCGGTCGTGCAGGAGGTCACGGCGATCCCGTGCGCGGCGCCGACCTCGGCGGCGAAGGCCCGCTCGAACTCGGCCACCCGGGGCCCCTCGGCGACCCAGCCGGAGCGCACGACCTCGGCGACCGCGGCCTCCTCCTCCGGCCCGAGGACCGGGACCATGACCGGGATCGTGCCCCGGTCGGTGCGGGCGGCGGGCAGCGGCGGCGCGGGCCGGGACGGGGCGGGCAGGGAGGGGGCGCTCACACCCGGACCGCTTCCCGCGGGCGCACCGCGTCGGAGGTCGGGGCGGGCACCTCGCGGACCGGGACGAACTCCCCGCCGCCGGCCAGGCTGACCGAGGCCGCCTCCAGCATGGCCAGCACCTGCAGGCCGGAGCGCCCGTCGGTGAGCGGCCGGCGGCTCTCGTTGATGGCGTCGGCGAACTCGCCCATCACCGCGCGCAGCGCCTCCTTGTCCTGCAGGGCCGGGGCGACCATGTCGCCGGTGCGGTAGGAGACCATCGTCGCGGCCCGGCCGTCCACGCCCAGCTGCTCGGGGTCGGCGCACTCCACGCCGCGGTCGTAGACCGACAGCCGCTGCAGCGGCTCCAGGTCGTCCCACACCACGGTGCGCACCGAGCCGCCGATGACCATCTTGCGGATCTTGGTCGGGGACAGCCAGTTCACGTGCACATGGGCGATGACCCCGTTGGACAGCCGCACCGTCAGGTAGACGATGCAGGCCCGGCCGGCCCGCACCGGGTCCGAGCCGTGTGCGGCGACCGCGACCGGGTGCACGCCGTCGGGCAGGATCGACTGGAAGATCGACAGGTCGTGCGGGGCGAGGTCCCACAGCACGTCCACGTCGCGCTGGACCAGGCCCAGGTTGATCCGGACCGAGTCCAGGTACTGCAGGTCGCCGAGCTCCCCGTCGCGGATCAGGTCGCGCAGGTAGCCGACGGCCTGGGTGTAGCAGTAGGTGTGGTCGAGCATCAGCACCCGGCCGTACCGGTCGGCGGCCTCGACGAGCTCGGCGCCCTCGGCGAACGACGGCGCCAGCGGCTTCTCCACCAGCACGTGCTTGCCCGCCTCCAGGGCGGCCATGGCCACCTTGTAGTGGCTCGCCGCCGGCGTGGCGATCGCCACGGCGGACACCGCCGGGTCGGCCAGCACCTCTTCGAACGAACCCACGACCCGCACCGTCGAGTAGTCGCCGACCACCGACCGTGCCCGGCCGACGTCGAGGTCGCAGAGGTACTCCAGCTTCAGATCGGGTGTGGCCTGGGCGTTGCGCGCGAGGTTGGGCCCCCAGTACCCGGCGCCGACGACGGCGAGCCCGATGCGCGGGCGGTCAGGACTCACAACAACGTCACTCCCATTGAGATCGCTCTCCCCCTGCATGGCGACCGACGATAACCGGCGGTGCGCACGCCCTGTCATGGGCCCGCCGAGCGGACCGCCGGATGAATGGCCCAAATTGAGGGAACGGGACATTTTCCGGACGCTCGGCACCGTGGTTGATCCGATCGGGGACGGTTCGACCAAGGCACTGTGACCGTGGGTGACACCCGATTGACAGGGGACGACGCCCGGGCGGGACGCGGCCAGCGCCACCCCCCAGGGCGACCCGGCCGGGCGCCGTCAAACGTCAGTGCCCTGATCAGTAGCATCCGCGTCGGTGGCTCGAACGGCTGTCGGAGACGTCAGGCAATCAGCATGAACCAGGACACACTTCGCAGGTCGGGAGCGAGCGGAATTTGGTGATTCACGAGGGTGACGTCGACGGCACGGAGCCGACGGCGCCCGCCGCGGCGGTACCCGCTCAGCAGACCGGCCGGGAGCACGCGGACCCGACCGCGGCGAAGGCCCGGCGGTTCGGGCCCGGCCTGGAGTTCAACGCCTTCGCGCTGATGGCCTCCACCGCCATCACCGCGCTGGTCGGGCTGGGGTTCTGGGCGATCGCCGCGCGGCTGCCGCCGGCCGAGGTCGGCCGGGCCTCGGCGATGATCACCACCGCGACCATGCTGAGCCAGCTGTCCGGCTCGAACATCGGGGTGCTGTTCAGCCGGGTGCTGCCGGCGGCCGGGCGGCGCTCGACGGCGGTGGTGCTCGCCGGCTACGCCGTCGCCATCGCCATCGCCCTGGTGCTGACCGGCGCCTTCCTGCTGTTCTTCACCAGCGACGAGCTGTTCGTCTCCGGCCTCGAGCGGGCGCTGTTCCCGCTGCTGGTGATCACCTTCGTGCTGTTCGCGCTGCAGGACTGGGTGCTCACCGGGATCCGGGCCACCGGCTGGATCCCGGTCGAGCAGCTGCTGTTCTCGCTGGCGAAGATGGGTCTGCTGATCTGGTTCGTGGCGGCCGCGGTGGAGAACGCCATCGTGCTGGCCTGGGCGATCCCCTGCCTGGCCACCGTGCTGGTGATCAACCCGCTGCTGCTGGGCCGGGTGCTGCCGCGCCGCCCGCCCGCCCCCGAGGGCGCCAGCGCGATGCCCGGCCGGCGCGCGCTGGGCCGGATCTTCCTGGCCGAGTACGCCACCGGCGCGGTCACCTTCGTCATCCCGCTGACCCTGCCGCTGCTGGTGCTCACCCAGCTGGGCGCGGAGGCCAACGCCTACTACGCGCTGCCGTGGCTGATCGCCGAGTCGCTCGGGCTGCTGATCTGGAACATCAGCTCGTCCTACATGGTCGAGGCCTCGCACGACAACCGGCAGATGGGCGCGCTGATGAGCCGCACCCTGCGGCTGAGCTTCCTGGTCGGCGGGCTCGGCGTGCCGTTCATCGTGCTCACCGCGCCGTGGCTGCTGTCGTTCCTGGGCTCGAACTACGCCGCCGAGGGCACCACGGTGCTGCGGCTGATGGTGCTGGCCATCCCGTTCAACATCATCTTCACGATGTTCCTGAACACCTCCCGGGTGCGCAACCAGATGGGCCGGGTGGTGGTCACGCAGCTGGTCAGCGCCGTGCTGATCATCAGCCTGACGGCGGCCCTGCTGCCCGTGATGGGCATCGACGGCGCCGGCTGGGCCTACCTGATCGCCGAGGCGGTGATGGCCGTCGTCGTCGCGGTCCCGCTTCTGCGCTTCATGCGGGCCAACCAGGTGCGCCTCTTCGGCGTCTCTACTCCACGGGCGGCACCGTCGGACCCGGACCCCACGGCGGAGTCCGGCACCGACCCCGACAACGGGTCGGCGGAGTCGGTGCGCCTCGCCCAGCCATACCGATCAGGAAGGGCCAGGACGTGACCTCAAGCCGAGGGCAGGTCAGCCGGATCGACAACGGTCATCGACTCCGCGTACTCGTCGTCATCCACCACCTCAGCGTCGGCGGCAGCCAGCAGTGCGCGGTCGACCTCGCCTGCGGGGTGCACGCCCGGGGTCACGACGTCACCGTGGCCGGACCGCCCGGGCCACTGGCCGACATCCTGATCGAGGGCGGCGTGCCGTTCGTGCCGCTGGAGAACGACCGGCCCGGCCAGGCCGTCAGGCAGGCCCTGCCCGGGTACCAGCGGCTGCTGGCGCTGACCCGCGAGGTGCGCCCGGAGCTGGTGCACAGCTACGAGCTGACCCCGTCGATCCTCACCTTCATGGGCGCGCACCTGCGCGACTGCGTGCCCATGACGATGACCATCAACAGCATGTCGGTGCCCGACTTCATGCCGCCGTCGGTGCCGCTGCAGGTGTGCAGCCCGCTGATCGCCTCCGAGGTCCGCGACCGGGTCCCGAACGGCAGCGGCCCGGTCGGCGTGCTGGAGATCCCCACCGACACCGTCAACCAGTACCCCGGCTACCCCGGTGCCGAGGAGTTCCGTGCCGAGCTGGGCATCGGGCCCGACGAGCTCGCGGTCGTGGTGGTCAGCCGGTTCGCCCGGGCGCTCAAGCAGGAGGGCCTGGAGACCGCGATCCGCGCGGCGGGCCGGCTGGGGGCCTGGCACCCGGTGCGGCTGGTGCTGGTCGGCGACGGTCCGGCGATGTCGGACCTGCGCACGATGGCCGACAAGGTCAACGCCGACGCCGGGCGCGATCTGGTGCTGCTGACCGGCGAGCGGCTCGACCCGCGTCCGGCCTACGCCGCCGCCGACGTCGTGCTGGGCATGGGCGGATCGCTGCTGCGCGCGATGGCGTTCGGCAAGCCCTGCATCGTGCAGGGCGAGCACGGGTTCTTCCGGATCCTGGACGCCGGGTCCGCCCGCGAGTTCCGCTGGCACGGCTTCTTCGGCATCGGCGGCGGCGGGCGCGGCGAGGACCGGCTGGTCGAGCAGCTGGACACCCTGCTGTCCGACAGGGCGCTGCGCGAGCGCAACGCCGAGTTCTCGCTGGGCCTGGTCCGCCGCCACTACAGCCTGGACGCCGCGGTGGACCAGCAGATCGCGTGGTACCGCACGACGCTGGACCGCCCGGTGCGGCCCAGCAACCGGGAGGCCGCGCGGACCCTGGCCGGGATCAGCGCCTGGTTCGGCAGCCGGGCCGTCAAGCGGCCCACCGGCCGGGAGAAGGTCGACTACTTCAACAGCCCGGAGCGGGTGGAGCCGGGGATGCGCGCGCCGGTGCCGAGCTGGTTCGACCCGGACCTGGGCGACCTGGCCGCGGACGCGGCCCGCACCGGCCCGCGCTGAGCCGGCCCGGACCCACAGCAGCACGGGTCCACGCCACCGAGAACGACCGGCAGCGACCCGGCAGCGACCCGATTGAGGCCCCCCGGGCCACCGGTCCGGGGCTTCGTCGTACCGCTCGCCCTAGTTCTGGTACGGGTACTGGCGAACCCAGTCGACCTGCATCTCGGACTCCTCGACGTCCTCCGGGTCGCCCTGGCCGGGGAACCAGTCCAGCTGGATCGCCAGGTGCATCTCGCGCGGCGGGAAGACCTCGGGGTCGCTGGTCCGGTACCACTCGCGGCCGTCGAGGTAGGCCACGATGTGCTCGGGGGTCCACTCGACCGCCCAGTTGTGCCACTCCGTGGCGTCGGTGTAGACCTCACCCTCGACCTGCGAGTTGTCCTCGCCGTAGTGCACGAAGATCTTGGTGCGCTGCCGGTCCGCGTCGAGCATCTCCATGAAGTCGACCTCGCCGCCGACCGGCCAGTCCTCGGCGTCGGGCCACAGCAGCAGCAGCGCGTTGTAGGTCTCGTCGCTCGGTGGGGTCCGCACCCGGCCCTCCCAGCGGCCGTACTTCTGGCCGGAGTCCCAGGCCATGCCACCGGTGGTGCCCTCCGAGTCGCCGGTGATGGTCAGCAGGCCGTCCTCGACGGTGATCGCCTCCGGTGCGCGGATGCCGTTGCCGACGTGGCCGGGACCGTCGTAGATCTGCCACTCCGGGCCGAGCGGGCCGTCGAAGTCCTCGCTCATGTTCGGCTCGCCCCAGCTCAGCAGGTTCGCCGCGCTGGTCTCGAAGCCCGCCGGGGGCGGGAGCGGGGGCGGCTGCGGGTTCGCCGAACCCGACGTCCCGCCGGGGCGCACCAGCACGAACACCAGCGTCACCAGCAGGGCCAGCGCGACCAGTCCGGCGACCAGCACCAGCAGGCCGTTCGGCGGCCGGCGGGGGGCTCTCGGCCGTTCGGCATCACGCAGATCCGACATCGGAGCCCACCTTCTCGTCGGGGACGATCGCCGACCGTAGCGAACCGGACCGGGCATCGGCAGGCGACCACGGAGGGGTGAGCGGGGCGACCCCGGGAGAAGCTCGACTAGCTCGACTAGCTCGACTAGCTCGACAGGCCCGGCACGGACCCGGCGCGGCAAACCCTGCGGAGTGGCATCGAGCCGCGGGGGTCACGCCGAGCTGTGCCGCGCGGCTGTCACGGACCGGGGTAGGAGTACTGCTTGACCCAGTCGACCTCCATCGTCGACTGCTGGATGCCGTCCTCGGTGTCGGCCGGGTTCTCCTGCTCGGGGAACCAGTCGAGCTGGATCGTCAGGTTCATCGGCCGCGGCGGCTGGACCTCGCGATCGGTGGTCCGGAACCACTCCTGCCCGTCGAGGTAGGCCACGATGTGCTCGGGCGTCCACTCGACCGCCCAGTTGTGCCACTCGGTGCCGTCGCCGCGCACCTCACCCTCGATCTTGCGGCCCTGGTCCTTCAGGTCCTCGGTGCTGTCCTTGAGCTCTTCCTCGACGTAGTGCACGAATATCTTCGTGCGCTGTCGGCTCGGATCGGTCATCTCCATGAAGTCGATCTCCCCGCCCTGCGGCCAGTCGTTGATCTCGGGCCAGAGGATCAGCAGCGCGTTGTAGGTCTCGTCGCTGGCCGGCGCTCGCACCCGGCCCTCCCAGCGGCCGTACTTCTGGCCGACGTCCCAGGCCACGCCCCCGGTCGCGCCCGCCGGGTCGCCGGTGATCCGCAGCACCCCGTCCTCGGTGGTGATCGCGTCCGGGGTGCGGATGCCGTTGCCGCCGTGGCCCTCGCTGTCGTAGAGCTGCCACTGCGGGCCCAGCGGGCCGTCGAACGTCTCGACGTGGTCGGGCTCGCCCCAGTCCTGCAGCTCCCCCGCGCTGGTGTCCTCGCCGGCCAGCCC
>DASQMQ010000606.1:0-1964 GCA_035645455.1 Pseudonocardia sp. | reverse complement strand
GGCGGAGCGTCGACCGGATCTCGACGACCGCCGGACCGCTGTCACCTCGGCGCAGCAGCTGCATGCACCCCTCGCTCGCTGATCGACATGCACCGTCGCGACAGTGCCGGGCGCGCACCATTGTGCCCTGCCGGCACGCGGACGAGTGGCAGCGGGGCGTACCCGGGCGCGTCCGCCCGGCCACGGCTCGGGCCCGGCACGCGGATTGCCGGGCCCGAAGAATGCCGTCACACGGACGAGAACTCCTGTCGTGTCACCACGACGGGAAGTCTCAGGCCAGGTAGTCGGCCAGGTCGTTGAGCAGCGCCGCCTTCGGCTTGGCCCCGACGATCTGCTTGACCGCCTTGCCGTCCTGGAAGACGATCATGGTCGGGATGGACATCACGCCGTAGTCGCGGGCGGTCGCCGGGTTGGCGTCGATGTCGAGCTTGGCCACGGTCAGCTTGTCCTTGTTCTCACCGGCGATCTCGTCGAGCACCGGGGCGACCATCTTGCACGGGCCGCACCAGTCCGCCCAGAAGTCGACCACGACGGTCTTGCCGCTCTGCAGGACGTCGGTGCCGAACGAGTCGTCGGTGACGTCAACGGTGTTCTTGGCCATGCCGCTCTCCTTGTTCTCGGGTCGTGCGTAGTTGTTCGGCGGGGTCGTGCGGCGGGGTCAGCCGACGACGCTGGCCACCTGGTCGGATGCCTGGCCGTAGCCACCGCCGGCCATCTCCGGCTCGATCGGGCCCTCGGCCAGCCAGCGCTCGGCGTCCATGGCGGCCGCGCAGCCGGAACCGGCCGCGGTGATCGCCTGCCGGTAGTTCCGGTCGACGAGATCGCCACAGGCGAAGACGCCCGGGATGTTGGTGCGCGTGCCGGGCGCGTCGACCAGGACGTAGCCGTCGTCGTCGGTGTCGACCTGGCCGGCGACCAGTCCGCTGCGCGGATCGTGTCCGATCGCGACGAACATGCCGGTCACGTCGAGCGTCTCCTCCTCGCCGGTGCGGGTGTCGCGCACCTGCAGGCCGGAGACCGACTTGTCGCCCAGCACGCCCACCACCTGCTTGTGGGTGGCCCAGCGCAGCTTCGGGTCGTTGCGGGCCCGGTCGAGCATGATCCGCGAGGCGCGGAAGTCGTCGCGGCGGTGCACCAGGGTCACCGACTTGGCGAACCGGGTCAGGAAGGTGGCCTCCTCCATCGCCGAGTCGCCGCCGCCGACCACCGCGATGTCCTGGTCGCGGAAGAAGAACCCGTCACAGGTGGCACAGGCGCTGACGCCGCGGCCGAGCAGTTCCTGCTCGCCGGGGGCGCCCAGGTAGCGGGCCGCAGCGCCCATGGCCAGGATGACCGCCCGGGCGCGGTGGGTGACGCCGTTGACGACGACCTCCTTGACCTCCCCGGTCAGCGAGACCCGCTCCACGTCCTCGGCGCGCAGCTCGGCCCCGAAGCGCTGGGCCTGGCTGCGCATCTGCTCCATCAGGTCCGGGCCCATCACCCCCTCGGGGAACCCGGGGAAGTTCTCCACGTCGGTCGTGGTCATCAGGGCGCCACCGAACTGGGTGCCCTCGAAGACCAGCGGCCGCAGCTGAGCCCGGGCGGCGTAGACGGCCGCGGTGTAGCCCGCCGGCCCGGAGCCGATGATGATCAGCTCCCGCATCTCGTCGCTGGTCACAGATGCCACGTCCTCCCTGTCGCGTACGGTCTGCTCAACACGATCCCAGCTCCGCGCATTCCGCCCCGCCCGGCCCCGCGGAGCGGACGTGGTCCCGCTCACCCGGAGCCCACCGTGGTGTCGCCGAGCAGCGTGCCGCCGCCCGGTCCGCACCCCGGATCGACCGCGACGATCCGGAACTCCCCCAGCCGGCCGGTGGTCAGCACCAGCAGCACCCCCGCCCGCCCACCCACGTCCACCGGGCGTCCGCCGAGCAGTTCCGCCTCCGGCCCGACCCCGACCACACCGGCGGCGCGCAGGCACCCGG
>DASQMQ010000605.1:0-1752 GCA_035645455.1 Pseudonocardia sp. | reverse complement strand
CTGGACAACGTCGACCACCTGCTGGCCGAACCCCGGTTCACCTTCCTGCAGGTCGACGTGTCGGAGTCGATCCCGCTGGAGGGCCGCGTCGACGCCGTCGCGCACCTGGCCAGCCCGGCTTCCCCGCCCGACTACCACCGGCGCCCACTGGCGACGATGGCCGTGGGCAGCGCCGGGACCGACAACGCGCTGCGCATAGCTCGGACCGACGGTGCCCGCTTCCTGCTGGCCTCGACCAGCGAGGTGTACGGCGACCCGCTCGTGCACCCCCAGGACGAGTCCTACTTCGGCAACGTCAACCCGATCGGCCCGCGGAGCATCTACGACGAGGCCAAGCGCTACGCCGAGGCCCTGACCGCGGCCTACCGGCGCACCCACGGGGTCGACACCGGCATCGTGCGGATCTTCAACACCTACGGTCCGCGGATGCGCCCGCACGACGGGCGGGTGGTCACCAGCTTCATCGCCCAGGCGCTCAACGGCGACCCGCTGACGATCTACGGCGACGGCAGCCAGACCCGCAGCTTCTGCCACGTCGAGGACCTGGTGCGGGGCCTGGTGGCGATGCTCGACTCCGACGCCGCCGGACCGCTCAACCTGGGCAACCCGGTCGAGCGCACGGTGACCGAGCTGGCCGAACTCGTGCTGGGGATCACCGGCTCCGGGTCGGTGATCGAGTACCACCCGCTCCCCCAGGACGACCCCACCCGCCGCCGACCGGTCATCGACCGGGCCCGCGCGACCCTCGGCTGGGAGCCGCGGGTCTCCGACGAGGAGGGCCTGCGGCGCACCGTGGAGTACTTCCGCGCGCACCTCGACGAGGTCAGCGCGGCCCGGGCGGCGATCGCCGGGGGGCAGCCCGACGGCATGCCCGCCGTCCCGTCGCCGCGCCGTCGCGGCGCCGGGGCACCGGCCACCGCCGTCCCGGTCTGAGCGGTGCCGCGACCGGCTGCCCTCCCCGCACCGATCGGAGCCCCGTGACCTTCCCCCACCCCGGTGGTGGCCGAGCGCGCGCGCCCCGGCGCGAGGCACCCCCACCCCGCGTCGTGCCGCCGCAGCGGCACGCCGACCCGGTACCGCGTCCCCGACACCCCGGTCGACCGATCGCGCCCCGGCCGCGGCCCGGCCGACCCGCCGGGTTCCTGGACGGGCCGACCGACCGCCTCGCGCGCCCCGTCGACCTGCCCACCCAGCTGATCCGACCGGTCGAGGAGACGACGACCGTGCTGCCGGCCGCCCCGGCGGCGTCCCGCGGCCGGGTCGCCGTCCTGGACCGCACCGCGGCCCCGGCACCACCGGTCGACGACGCCGAGTTGGCGGCGCAGGTCCGCACCCTGTCGCGGGGGATGGTGCGAGCCGTCCGGGTGTCCGGCCCGGTGTTCGACCGCGCCCGCAACCTGCGCCGACGGCTCGCCCGCGGCACCTTCGAGCCGGTGCTCGGCACCGGCGCCCGGATCACCGTCGCGGTGCTCACCGCGGTCTGGGTGGCCGCGCTCGCGGTGTTCTGGACCTGGTTGCTGCACCCCGCGCACCGGGTGAGCACCCTCGGGCTGGTCCTCAACGGCACGATCCTGCTCTACCTGTCGGTCATGCCGATCTACTTCGTGGTCGGGGTGAACCGGCTCAAGCGGGTCGCCCGACACGTCGAGGCGCCCGACCTGCGGGTCGCCTTCGTGGTCACCCGGGCGCCGTCGGAGCCGTGGGAGGTGGCCCGCACCACGCTGGAGGCGATGCTCGACCAGGACTACCCGC
>DASQMQ010000604.1:0-17343 GCA_035645455.1 Pseudonocardia sp. | reverse complement strand
GAACCACCCCCGCTATCGTGACGGAGGGTGTAACACCTGTACCCCGGTAGCACGACGTACCGGGCGCACGCTCCCCCTCGTGATCAGCCGACAATCCTCGACGTCGCGGGAGGAACGGGCGCTGGCGAGCGCACTCCCCCGACCTCAGCGAGGCAACCGTGCGACCTCCGGGCACCGTCCCCACCACCCCCGACCCGTGCCCCGACCCGGCCCCACCCGGCCCGCCCGCGCCCGGAGCGTCCCGCCGCACTCCCTCCGACACCTCCGCGGAGGGCCCCGGCGACAGGTCACCGGCCCGCTCCGACGAGTCCGCACCCGCGTTCGGCGGGAAGCCCCGCAGGGCCGTTCGTCCCTTCGATCGCGTCACGGTCCGGCTGCTCGAGGCGTTGATGCAGCGCCGCTGGGGGTTCGCGCCGACCGTGCTGCGCCACCTGGTCGAGCACTACGGGCCGGTGCAGTCCACGCGCTGGCTGCTCAGCGGCAATCAGCGCTACGAGTCCACCCTGCGTGCGCTCGGCCCGCTGCGCACCCACCTGGCCTACGTGACGATCTCGCTGTTCAAAGGGTGCCGCTACTGCACGTACGGACACGCGTACGCGCTGGAGCTCTACCACCTGAAGCTCAACGACCGGATGTTCCCGGTCGACGCGGCCACCATGGCCGGGTGGGCCGGGCTGCCCCGCCCCGAGCTGCGCGCCCGGCTGCGCGACGCGCTGGTCCAGGCGGAGCTGCCGGTCGAGGTGCTCTGGGTGGACCGTGCGCTCGAACTGGCCGACGGCGGCCGGCCCATCGACGAGGAGGAGGCCAGGATCAAGCACCTGGTGCGGATCCTGGAGGTCGTCACCGCGGTCAGCCTGCCCGTCCGGCCCGCCCTCGACGAGGCCCACGACCGGCTCAACAAGGACCTGGAGCTGCGCGACCGGCTGGCCGCCCGGCGCGCGGGGCTGGAGCCCTGACCGTCCCCGCCGGGCGGCACCGGCGCGAACGGCCGCGAGCGGGCACCATCGAGGGGGAACCCCATGGAGGTGCACGTGCCCGACGACCGACCCGGCTCCGGACCGTTCGACGACCTGTTCGAGCGACTGTTCGAGAACCTGGAGAGCACGCTCGGCGGCGGCGCGCCCCGCCCGGACTCCACCGCGGCCAAGGGGGGCCGGCCGAACCGTGGCGGCCGCACCCCCCAGCTGGACCGCTTCGGCCGCGACCTCACCGCGCTGGCCGGGCAGGGCAGGCTGGACCCGGTGATCGGCCGGGAGGCCGAGGTCGAGCAGGTGCTGGAGGTGCTGGCCCGGCGGACCAAGAACAACCCGGTGCTGATCGGCGACCCCGGGGTGGGCAAGACGGCCATCGTCGAGGGGATCGCCCAGCGGGTGGTCGACGGCGAGGTGCCCGAGGCGCTGCGCGGGGTGCGCGTGGTGTCGGTCGACCTGGCCGGGATGGTGGCCGGCACCCGCTACCGCGGCGACTTCGAGAAGCGGCTGACCGGCGTGATCGACGAGGTGGTGGCGGCCGACCGGTCCGTCGTGCTGTTCGTGGACGAACTGCACACGGTGGTCGGCGCCGGGTCCGCCGAGGGCGCTCCGATGGACGCCGGGGCCATCCTCAAGCCCGCCCTGGCCCGCGGCGACCTGCGGATGATCGGGGCCACCACGGCCGGGGAGTACCGCAAGCACATCGAGCGCGACCCGGCCCTGGAGCGGCGCTTCGCCCCGGTGCGGGTGCCCGAACCCTCGGTGGCCGCGACGGTGGCGATCCTGCGCGGGCTCGCCCCGCGCTACGCCGAGCACCACGGGGTGCGGATCAGCGACGCGGCCCTGGTGGCCGCGGCCGAACTGGCCGACCGCTACGTCACCGACCGGTTCCTGCCGGACAAGGCCATCGACGTGGTCGACCGGGCCGCCGCCCGGGCCCGGATCCGGCACCTGAGCGGCGACGCGCCCCCGACGGCCGCGCCGGGACCCGCCCCGTCCCCCGCCGACCAGCGCCTCGACCAGCTGCGCCGGGCGCGCGACGTGGCCGTGGACGCCGAGGACTACGAGCGGGCCCACCTGCTCACCCGGGAGATCGACGCCGCCGAGGCCGCGGCCGGCCCCTCCCCGTCGGGCACGCCGTTCGCCGTTCCCGACGCCGGCGCGGCCGGCAACCCCGGCGACCCCGAGGTCACCGCGGACGACGTGGCCGCGGTGATCGCCCGCAGCACCGGCATCCCGATCGCCCGGCTCACCGCCGACGAGCGCGACCGCCTGCTCGATCTGGAGGAGCTGCTGCACCTCCGCGTGGTCGGGCAGGACGAGGCCGTGGAGGCCGTGTCCGACGCGGTGCGGGCCGGCCGGGCCGGGCTCTCGCACCCCGAGCGGCCGGTCGGGTCGTTCCTGTTCCTCGGTCCGACCGGGGTCGGCAAGACCGAGCTGGCCCGGGCACTGGCCGAGGCCCTGTTCGGCAGCGTGGACGCGCTGCTGCGCTTCGACATGAGCGAGTACTCCGACCGCAGCAGTGCCATGCGGCTGGTCGGCGCGCCACCTGGGCACGTCGGCTACGACGACGCCGGCCAGCTCACCGAGGCCGTGCGGCGCACCCCCTACGCGGTGCTGCTGCTCGACGAGATCGAGAAGGCGCACCCGGACGTCACCGCCACCCTGCTGCAGGTGCTCGACGCCGGCCGGTTGACCGACGCGCACGGCCGCACCGTCGACTTCACCCACACCGTCGTGATCATGACCAGCAACCTGGGCGCCGAGAAGCTGCTCGCCGCGGCGGCCATCGGGCAGCCGGTCGACCAGGTCCGCGACCCGCTGCTGGCCGCGGCCCGGGCACACTTCCGCCCGGAGTTCCTCAACCGGATCGACGACATCGTGCTGTTCCACGCCCTGGGCCGCCCGGAGTTGCACCGGATCACCCGGCTGCTGCTGGCCGGCACCGGGCAGCGGCTGGCCGCGCAGGGCATCACCCTGGAGGTCACCGACGCCGCGGTGGACTGGCTGGCCGAGCGCGGCCACGAGCCCGAGCTCGGCGCCCGCCCGCTGCGCCGAACGATCAACCGCGAGCTGGAGCGCCGGCTGGCCCGAATGATCATCAGCGAGGGGGCCGGGGCCGGCCAGCGGGTCGTGGTCGACGTGACCGGCGGTGTGCGCGACGGTGAGCTGCAGGGCGAGCTCGGCGGCGCGCAGCTGACCATCGAGGTCGCCGACGCCGGCGGAGCCCCGGGACCGGGTGGGCCCTGAGGCAGGGCCTTCGCGGCAGGGGCTCCGCCGGGGTGCTCAACCGCCGACCGGGACCTCCGCGAGCAGCTCGGCCAGCGGGGTTGCCGCGGCGGCCGCCGCCGGTCGGGTGACGAAGCAGTCGGCGTGGTACCAGCCGTCGGCCTCGCGCCCGGCCGGGTCCAGGCCGCGCCGGGTGACGTCCAGGGTGGCCGCCCGGTGCTCGTCGGCGTCGGCGAACCGGCGCTGGAGGAACGTGGTGCCCGGGACCTGCTCGGTGACCAGCCCGAAGCCGGCCAGGGTCGTGGCGATGTCGGCGTAGTCGAACACCCGCAGCACGAACACCACCAGCCACAGGTCCTCGGGCCGGTCGACCGCGCGGACCAGCCGCTCGAACGTGCGCGCGCCGATGTAGCCCACTCCTCCGGTGCACACCACCATCCCCACACCGCGCAGGCCGGCGGCGAGCGAGGGCGACGGGTCGGCGCCCTCCAAGTCCTCCGCCCACCCGGCGGCGAGCAGGCCGGTGCGCACCGCGTAGTCGATCGCCGGGGCGGAGGCGTCCAGGCCCAGCACGGTCAGCTCGGGCCGGCGCAGCCGGTCGGCGTAGAACAGCAGGTCGTCGGTGATCAGTTCGTCCGGCGACAGGGCGGCCCGGGCCGGATCGGTCGCCCGCTCGCCCAGGTCGTCCAGGTCGACCGCGCAGCGCAGCAGCGCGGCGTTGATCCCGTAGGAGCAGCAGACGTCGAGCACGGTCCGCGGGCTCCCGGCGCGCTGCGAGGCGGCGAGCACGGCCTCCACGACCGGCCGGGCGCGCTGCGGGATCTGGTACTCCAGGCCGGTCAGCGCACGGAAGTAGGCCCGCGGGTCGGGCCGGGTGTAGATGTCGGTGAAGTCGGTCTTGGTGGTCCCGGTCAGTGCGTCGTCGTCGAGCAAGGGCATCCTCCGTCGTCCTCGATCACGTCATTGCATCGGCCTCGTCGGTGAGCTCGGTGGCGAGCAGGTCGTCCAGTTCGCGCACGGCGCGGGGCAGCTCGGCGGCGAACGCGGTCATCTGCGCGCGCACCGACCGCGGTGTGCTGAGGTAGGCGTCGAAGCGGTCGGGCAGCAGCGCGTAGCCGACGCCGATGCAGGTCAGGCTGGTCGAGCCGAACCCGAAGAACTGGATGTGCAGGCTGGGCACCGCGCTGGTGCTCAGGTAGTCCGCGCGCAGGATGCGCCAGCCCGGGCTGTCGTAGAGCGGCAGCGGGCCGGTCACGCCCAGCTCGGCGCCGTGCCGGCGGGCGATCATCTGCAGCTCCCAGAGGTGCTGCTCGGGCGCCTGCCCGGCCTGGCACTCGCGGGCCCGGCGGACGTGCGCGTCGGCGGCCGCCCGGAACGCGGCCCGGCGGGCGTCCGCGTCGGCGGCCGGATCGGCCATCACGGTCAGGAAGCGCACCACCTCGGGGGTGACCACGCGCATGGCCTCGGTGCGCCCGTTGCGGTACTGCCGGGTGGCGATCGACTCGTAGGTGGCGCCCACCCGGCCGCGGGAGCGGTGGTGCGCGAGCTGGAAGGCCAATTGCGCGAAGGCGTCCGGGGAGGTCCGCAGCTGCTTGGCCCGCTCGCTGCTGAACCCCGCCACCGAGACGGTGGTGGACGCGGTGTCCGCGGCGTAGGCGGTGAAGTCGGCCGCCGCCCCGGCCACGTCGGCGGCCAGCGCGTCGTCCAGCACGAACTCGACCGGTGACCAGCTCGGGGCGCCCTGCGGCTGCGCACCGGACCGGCGGGACTGCTCGTCCGCGGGCGTGCTCAGCAGCGCGTCCAGGAACGCGATGATGGTGGTGCCGTCCAGCCGGCAGTGCTCGCCGTTGAACCCGGCGGTGCCGTCCGGGAACACGATCAGCGAGGCCGCCTTGTCGAACCAGCGGTTGCCGCTGTCGCCGTGCAGCAGCAGGTCGGACGCGGCCAGCGGGCCGTCGGGCACCGCGTCCTCCAGGCACACGCACAGCAGCGCGGTCTCCACGGTGTCCAGCGCCGCGCGGTTGGCCGGGTCGAGATCGAGCAGCGCCTGCCGGCTGCGCGCCCAGTCGGCGCGGGCCTTGCTGGTCAGCGCGCCGACCCCGGGGCCCCGTCCGGCGTCGTCCGCGGCCGCGACGATCTCCCGGAGGCCGGCCTCGATCTCCGCCAGCGCGTGCGGTCGACCGCCCTCGCCGAGCACGTCGAGGCGGTACGCGCGGCCCCGGCGCAGCACCACGACGTGCCGCTCCCGGGACGGGCCCGGCCACTGCGGGGTGTACGGGGTGCGGACGCTGTCGCGCTGCTCGCCGGGGATGCGGGTGGCCGAGAACAGGTAGCGGTTCTGCGCCATCGACAGCGGCTGACCGCGCTGCACGGCCGGCGGCAGCTCCTCGGCGTCGATCAGCCGCTTGTAGTCCAGCGCACCGGCGACCAGCCCGGCCGCCCGGGCCACCTGCCCGGCCGCGGCGTCGGCGAACAGGAAGAAGAAGTTGGCGTTGAGCGCGATCCGGTCGCGCCGGCCCAGGTAGCGGTCCTCCCAGAACTCGTCGAGCCAGCTCTGGGTGCCCGGGTCGGCGTCGTAGCGCTGCAGGGCGGCGTGCAGCACCGGTCCGGGACCGTCCGGGGCGAGGAACGCGGACACCGCGTCCGCGGTGGCGGCCAGTTCCTCGTCGGTGAGCAGCGGCGCGCACCAGGCGAGGAAGCGGTCACCGGTCTCCGCCAGCGTCGGCAGCGGGACCCGCGGCAGCAGGTCCTCGTTGCCGAACGTGCGCAGGGACGGTTCGGGGCTGGTGGGCATCGCGGTCCTCGGGGATCGGGGTCGGGCGGGGGCGCCGGTCAGTCCAGCAGGGAGTCGACGCGGACGGCGCGGGCGGCCTGCGCGGTGTGCGCCGGGGCCAACCGGCCGAACAGCTGGCGGGTCCGCTCCGGGGTGCCGACCACGCCGGGGCGCTCGCTGTAGGCGAGGATCGCGCTGTGCCGGGGGGTGGTCCCGGCGACCTCGCGCACCCGGTGCAGCGAGTAGCGGCCCTGGAACAGCTGCAGGTCACCGGGCCGCAGGGTCAGCACGCGCCCCCCGGCGCGGCCGTCGAGCACCGCCTTGACCGCGTCGAGGTTCTCCGCGGTCGCCGAGCGGATCCGCGGGCAGTACTCGAACTCCCCGCCCGCCGCGGGCTGCTGGGTGAGCATGCTGACGGTGAACTCGTTGGTGTCGAAGTGCCACGGGTGGCCGTGGCCGGGGGCGAGCACGTTGACGCACAGCCCGGACAGCGGGTCGGCCAGCTCGTGCACCCGCGGCAGGCCGAAGCAGTCGGCGACGAACCGCTGGAACAGCGGGTCGGTGTAGAGGCGGTGCACGACGGCGTCGGGCGGGATGAGGTCGCGGGCCACGAACGCGTTGCCCCGCTGCAGGGGCGTGCGGGCGGGGTGGTCGGCGGGCAGCGCGGGGTCCGGCGCGGTGTTGTAGACGTTGACCGTCTCGACCTCGGCGTAGGCCCGCGGGGCCACCCGCGCGCACTCCTCGCCCAGCGCCGCGCGCCGGTCGGCGCGCACGAAGTCGGCCAGCACGCTGCACCCGTCGGCCGCCAGGTCGGCCCGCACCCGGGCCACGACCGCCGCCCAGCCGGGACCCGCCGGATCGGCGATCGGGTAGCGGTCCAGATCGATCACGGGGTCGATCGGGTCGGCGACGTCGCCGTCCGGGACAGCCATCAGCATCCTCTCGGTCCACCGTCCCCTGGGTGGAGACGCCCGCCGCGGCGGGGCCGGTGCGCCCGGCCGCGGCGTTCGTGCCGTGTCCGTGCAATCCATACAAACGACCCGACGCGGCCCTGGCTACCGGACGAACGGCGGTAAAGGCCGCCACGAGGCCCGCACGGCTGTGAGCTCGCTTACACGTCGGGGGTTCAGTCCGCGAACCGGTCAGGGCACCGGCTGGGTCGCCCGGGCCCGCCGGACGTGCGGGGCGACCGGGCTCAGCAGCAGCGCGTCGGGCAGGCGCATCAGCACCTCGCGACGACCGGTCAGGGTGACCAGGCCGTCGCGGACCGCGGCCGGCAGTTCCAGCAGCCCTTCCCACACCTGGTAGAGCACACCGAGCGAGGACTCGACGGTGACGTCGACGTCGTAGCCGGGGTCGGTGAAGCACAGCGACACGTCGTGCGCGGCGACGACGAACCAGAACCGCTGCCGCCGGGCGTCGGGGACCTGCACGTGCAGCACCACCCGTCGCCCGCCGAACGGGGCCGGGTCGATCCCGCCGCGGATCCACCACATCAGCACGGTCGGGTCCAGCTCGTCGGGGCGCGGCTCGCCGAACGCCCACCGGGCGCCCCACTCGGCCAGGCCGAAGATCAGCGGCCGGAGCTCCTCGCACGCCGGGGTGGGCCGGTACCCGCCGTCGACGTGCTGGACCAGCCCGGCCCGCTCCAGCTGACCGAGCCGCTTGGACAGCAGCCCGCGCGACATCCCGGGCAGTCCGCGGGCCAGCTCGTTGAACCGGGTCGCCCCGACCAGCAGGTCCCGCACCACCAGCAGCGTCCACCGGTCGCCGAGGATCTCCAGGGAGCGCGTGATCGGGCAGTACTGGCCGTAGCGCGACATGCTCCGCATGGTCCACCCGGCGGTTCAGTTTGGGAACTATCGGCGGTACCCGTTCCGGCTCAGGCTGATCGCCATGACGACGCTCACCGACACGGCCCCGAGCCCGGCCGGCACCCCGCTCACCGACGCCGCCGCGGTGCAGCTGGCCGCCGAGGTCGGCCGGGCCGCCGCTCCGTACGACGCCGAGCACGACCGCGACGCCACGTTCGTCCGCGAGGCCTACGCCGCCATGTCGGACCTCGGTTACCTGCGGTTGGCGGTACCGACCGAGCTCGGCGGGCTGGGGGCGTCCTGGCGCCAGGTCGTGCTGGCCGAGGAGGAGCTGGGCAGCCGCTCCGGGGCGGCCGCGCTGTCGGCGGCCATGCACCTGTACCTGACCCTGGTGCAGCGCTGGCGCCGGCGGCGCGGAGCGGCCGACGCCGAAGGCGCGCTCCGCAAGGTCGCCGCCGACGGGCTGGTGCTGGCCACCAGCGGCGGCTCCGACTGGGTCAGCCCGACCACCACGGCCACCGAGGTCGAGGGCGGGTACCGGTTCGACGGCCGCAAGGTCTTCTGCACCCAGGCCCCGGTGGCCGGCGTGCTGTCCACCTCGGCCGTGCTGGGGACCCCCGGCCCGGACGCGGTCGTGCTGCACGCCGGGGTGCCGCTGTCCGCGCCCGGGGTGTCGATCGTGGAGACCTGGGACACCCTGGGCATGCGCGGCACGGCCAGCCACGACCTGGTGTTCGACGGGGTCTTCGTGCCCGCCGAGAAGATCATGGGGCGGCGGCCGTACGGGGTGCTGGCCGGGCCGCTGCTGGTGGCCGCGATCCACTTCGCCCCGGTCGCCGCGGCGGCCTACCTCGGCGTCGCGCGCGGGGCCTGCGCCGAGGCCACCCGGCTGGCCGCCGGCGGCGACCGGACCGGCACCACCCGGCGCGTCGGGGAGATGAGCGCCCGGCTGCAGGTGGCCAAGTGGGCGCTGCTGTCCGCGGTGGACGAGGTCGGCGACGACCCGGCGGCCGACGAACCGGCGCTGGCCGCGGTGATGACGGCCAAGCGGCACGCGGTCGTGGAGGCCCGCGCGGTCGTCGACCTGGCCCTGGAGGTGGCCGGCGGGCGGGCCTTCTTCCGCACCTCCCCGCTGGAGCGGGCCTACCGCGACGTCCGGGGCGGCCCGTTCCACCCGCTCACCCCCGAGGACACCCTGCACCTGCTCGGCCGCCGCGCCCTGGACGCCGTCGACGGGTGAGCCGCCGGTCACCGCCGGTCGACCACCTGCGCGTCGCCGAACACGAACGGGCTGGCCGCCGACTGCGCCATGAAGTCGGCGAGCGGACCGGGCTCGAAGGGCGCGGCCGCCTCCAGCCGGACGCGCAGCTCGTCGGGCAGCACCAGGTCGGCCGCGGCGACGACGCCGGGCACCTGCTCGGCGGCGCGCACCCCGACCAGCGGGTGCACCGCCGGCGAGCGGGCGCGGGTCCAGGCGATCGCCACCTGCGCCGGGCTCGCACCCAGCTCGTCGGCGACCTGCTGGACCGCCGCCGCCGCGGCCCGCTGGCGCGCGGTGGGGTCGGGCACCCGGCCGGTGGACCCGGCCAGCACGCCGTGCCCGAGCGTCCCCCAGGCCGCCACGCTCAGCCCGAGCGCCTCGGCCATCGGCAGCACCTCGCGCTCGATGTCGCGGTCGACCAGGTTGTAGGGCACCTGCACGGCCGCGAACGGGGTCCAGGCGCGCCACTCCGCGAGCGCGTCGGCCCGCGCGACCACCCAGGCCGGGGTGTCGGAGATGCCGATGTGCAGGACCTGCCCGGCGCGCACCGCGTCGTCCAGCGCGCGCAGGGTCTCCTCGATCGGCGTGTGCCGGTCCCAGGTGTGCACCCACAGCAGGTCGACGTGGTCGGTGCGCAGCCGGCGCAGGCTGCGCTCCAGCGACAGCCGCAGGTTCTTGCGGTGGCTGCCGGCGGCGTTGGGGTCGTTGCGGTCGCGGCTGAGGGTGAACTTGGTGGCCAGCACGAACCGGTCGCGGCGGGTCAGCACCTCGCCGAGCAGTGCCTCGCTGTCGCCGTAGGCCGAGGCGGTGTCGACGACGTTGCCGCCGGCGTCGGCGTAGGCGTCGACGATCCGCCGGGCCTGCGCGGCGTCGGTCAGCGACATCGCCCCGAGGAACACCTCCGCGACCCGCAGCCCGGTCCGCCCGAGGAGCCGGTAGCGCACGCCTCACACCCCCGCCGGTGACGTGTCGCGGGCCAGCGCCTCGTAGGGCGAGCAGTCGATCCCCCAGGACGGCACGCGGCGCGGGCGCAGCAGGATCCACGCCGGGTCGAAGTCGAACGGTGCGCCCAGGCGCGCACCCACCTCCGCCCCGCCGTCGCGGTGGACCTCGGCGTCGCCGCGGACCTCCACCCCGCGCGGTGCCCACCCGTCGTCGACCAGCACGTCGTCGACGACCAGCGAGATCCCCGGCCGCGCGGCCGCGTTGCGGAACTTGGCGCTGCGGTCCATGCCGCTGCCGGCGTAGCCGCCGATGACGATGCCGGCGAAGGTGTCGGTGGAAGTGCTCACGACGTCCACCGTGCCGGTCCGTCCGCCGCGCAGGGAGGCCCCCGCAGGGGCCCCCTCCTAGACTCGACCGGGTGACCGGTCCCGCCGCCGACCCCCCGGGCAACGCCGTGGGCGCCTTCCTGCGCGCCCGCCGGGAGGCGGTGACCCCGGCCGCGGTCGGGCTGCCCGCCCGGGCCCGCCGGCGGACCCCCGGCCTGCGCCGCAGCGAACTGGCCGAGCTCGCCGGGGTCAGCGTGGAGTACCTGACCCGGCTGGAGCGCGGCCGCGACCGCCGGCCCTCACCGCAGGTGCTCGCCGCCCTGGCCACCGCGCTGCGGCTCACCGACGACGAGCACGTGCACCTGATCCGGCTGGTCAAGGCGGTCGACGGGGGCGCCTGTTCGGTGCGGGCGGCGGCCCCGCTGCGCCCGTCCCTGCGCGCGCTGCTCGACCGGCTCGAACCCGATCCCGCCCTGCTGGTCGACCGGATCGGGACGGTGCTGGCCTGCACCGAGGGGTTCCGCAAGCTGGCCGGGCCGCTGGGCCTGCTCGACGACGGCTCCGTCGCCCGCTTCGTGCTGGTCGATCCGCGTGCTCGCACGGTCTTCCCGGAGTGGGACGCCGTGGCCGAGGAGTGGGCGGTCCGGCTGCGGACCGCCGCCGACCTGGGCGACCCGCGGGCCACCGCCCTGGCCACCGAGCTGGCCCTCACCCCGGGTAGCGGCTTCGTCGCCCGCTACGCCGCGGCGACCCGGGTGCCGCGCTGGTCGGGTACCGAACTCTGGTCCCACCCCGACCGCGGCGACCTGCACCTGGCCTACGAGGCCCTGGAGGTCCCGGGCGGCGCGGAGCACCGCCTCCTCACCTACCTCCCCACGCCCACCCCTGACCCGCCCAGAACGACGTTGTCGTGATCGACAGGCGCTTTGATCACGACAACGTCGTTCTCGACGGGGTTCGGGTGACGCCGGGAACAGGGGGTCAGGAGTCGAAGTCGACGGTGACCGCGTCGGAGACCGGGCGGGTCTGGCAGGTGAGCACGAACCCGGCCTCGACCTCGTCGTCCTCCAGCGCGAAGTTGCGCCGCATGGTCACCTCGCCGTCGGTCACCCGGGCCCGGCAGGTGCCGCACACGCCGCCCTTGCAGGCGAACGGCAGGTCGCCGCGGACGCGCTGGGCCGCGTCCAGCACGGACTCCGCCCGCGGCAGCGTCAAGGTGGTCGAGCGCCCGTTCAGCACCACGGTGACCTCGCTGGTCTCGCCCTCGACGACCTCCTCCGGGCGGTGCAGCTCGGGCGGCGGCTCGTCGACGTAGAACAGCTCGCGGTGCACCCGCTTGCGGTCCACCCCGAAGCCGCGCAACACCTCGACGGCGTCCTCGGTCATGCCCAGCGGCCCGCACAGCCACCAGTGGTCCACACCGTGCACGTCGACCAGGGCGCCGAGCAGGGTGCGCAGCTTGTCCGCGTCCAGCCGGCCGGTGAAGATCTCGGCCTCCATCGGCTCCCGGGACAGCACGTGCAGCAGGTGCAGCCGGGGGCCGTGGGCGTTCTTCAGGTCGGCCAGCTCCTCGGTGAACATCACCGTGTCGGTGCGCCGGTTGCCGTAGAGCAGGGTGACCCGGGTGTCCGGGTGCGCGGCCAGCACGGACGCCGCGATCGACAGCACCGGGGTGATGCCGGAGCCCGCGGCGACCAGGCCGTGGTGGCTGCCCGCAGCGATCTCCGGGCTGAACGACCCGGACGGCGGGGACACCTCGATCTCCTCGCCGGCCACGAGCCGGTCGACCAGCCACTCGGAGAACAGCCCGGTGTCCACCCGGCGCACCCCGATCCGCGGCGGCGCCCCGGCCGGGGCGCAGATCGAGTAGGACCGGCGCTCCTCCTGCCCGCCGTGGACCAGCCGCAGCGTCAGGTACTGACCGGGCCGGAACGCGAAGGTCTCCCGCAGGTCGGCGGGCACGTCGAAGGTGACCGCGACGGCGTCGTCGCACAGCCGCTCGACGTCGGCCACCCGCAACGGGTGGAACCCGCTGCGGGCCGGCGTCACGACCTCGGTCGTCGGCGCGCTCATCTAACCTCCTCGGGTCGTGCGTGAGTTTCATGCCTGTAGGCATGAAACTCACGCACGACCTAGATCTCCTTGACGTGCTGGAACGGTTCGCGGCAGGCGGTGCAGCGGCGCAGTGCGGTGCAGGCGGTGGGCCCGAAGCGGGACAGCTCGTCGGTGGCCGGCGAGCCGCAGCGCGGGCAGCGCACGACGGTGGTCGGGGCGGTGAGGGTGAGCGGGATCGGCCCGGTGGGGCGGTGGCCGACGCGGTCCGGCGGGGCGATGCCGTGCTCGGCCAGCGCGCGGCGGCCGGCCTCGGAGATCCAGTCGGTGCTCCACGCCGGGGAGAACACCGTGCGCACCTCGACCCTCGGGTACCCGGCCTCGGTCAGCCGGGCCCGGATGTCGTCGCGCATGACCTCGACGGCGGGGCAGCCGGAGTAGGTCGGGGTGATCGTGACCGTCACGCCGTCGCCGTCGCCGTCGACGTCCACCGCGCGGATGACGCCCAGGTCGTCGAGGGTGAGCATGGGCATCTCCGGGTCGACGACGCGCGCCACGACCGCGCGGGCTGCCTCCACCGCGGTGGCCCTGTCGGTCGCGGTCACCATGTCGCTCCCGGGTGCTGGCGGGCCAGGCTCTGCAGCTCGGCGAGCACGTGCCCGAGGTGCTCGGTGTGCAGGCCCTCGCGACCGCTGCGGCCGCCGATGGTGCCCGCGGGCGGCACTCCCGGGCGGGTCAGCGTCGCCCGGGCCAGCACCTCGTCCAGGACGGCGTCGACCTCCTCACGGACCTCGGCCGGGTCGACGGCGACCCCGACGGCGACCAGCCGCCGCTCGACGTCG
Organism: Pseudonocardia sp.; assembly: GCA_035645455.1. Taxonomy (GTDB): domain Bacteria; phylum Actinomycetota; class Actinomycetes; order Mycobacteriales; family Pseudonocardiaceae; genus Pseudonocardia. The sequence continues at coordinate 4,130 of DASQMQ010000604.1, read as the reverse complement.
GAGGTGCGGAACAACTCCCCCACGTACGGCCACACCGCGTCCAGCGCGGCCTGCATCCGCCGGTGCGACTCCGCGGTGCCGTCGCCCAGGCGCAGCGTCCAGCGGGCGGCGTAGTCGCGGTGGTAGGTCAGCTCCTTGACGCCCTTGCCGGCCACCGCGGCCAGCACCGGGTCGCGGGAGTCGAGCAGCCGGTCCAGCAGCGCCAGCCGCCAGCTGGAGAAGATCAGCAGGCGGGCGACCGCGCGGGCGAAGTCCAGCCCGTCGGGCAGCTCGGCCAGCGCCACGTTGCGGAACTCCGCCTCGGCGCGCAGGTAGGCCATGGCGTCCTCGTCCCGCCCGGCCGCCTCGACGTGGGCCGCCCGGGCGAGCAGGATCCGGGCCTGGCCGAGCAGGTCCAGCGCGGTGTTGGCCAGCGCGACGTCCTCCTCCAGCTCCGGGGCGTTGCTGACCCACTCGGCGAGGCGCTGGCTGCAGATGAGCGCGTCGTCGCCGAGCATCAGGCAGTACTGCGCCAGGTCCGCGGCGTCCACGCCCTCCGGCACCGCGGAGGTGATCTCGGCCTGCACGTCCTCCACGCCGGACCCGAACGCCCAGCGCGGGTCGTCGTGGGCGATGGAGTCGGCGAGGGCCCGGTAGGCGTTGGTGGCGTCGTGGTCGTCCTGGGAAGCGTGGCCACTCACAGGTGTGGCACCTCCTCCGGGATCGCGTAGAAGGTCGGGTGCCGGTAGACCTTGTCGGCGGCCGGGGCGAAGAACGGGTCCTTCTCCGCGGGGCTGGACGCGGTGATGTCGGCGGCCGGCACCACCCAGATCGACACCCCCTCGTTGCGGCGGGTGTAGAGGTCGCGGGCGCTGTGCAGGGCCATCTCGGCGTCGGCGGCGTGGATCGAGCCGACGTGCACGTGGTTGAGCCCGCGCTTGCCGCGGACGAAGACCTCGTACAGCGGCCAGGTGCCCTTGGCGGTGCCCGAACCGGTGGGCACGCCCTCGGTCGGGACGGCCCCGTGGCCGCCCTCGGCGGTCATGTCCGTCACGCCGGCACCCCCGTGCGGGCCTGCTTCTCCGCGTACGCCCGGGCCGCCTCGCGCACCCAGGCCCCGTCCTCGTGGGCGCGGCGGCGGTGGGCCAACCGCTGGGCGTTGCACGGGCCGGACCCGGAGATCACCGCCTTGAGCTCGCTCCAGTCGGGCTCGGAGAAGTCGTGGTGGCCGCGCTCGGCGTTCCACACCAGCCCGGGGTCGGGCAGCGTGACGCCGAGCGCCTCGGCCTGCGGCACCGTCATGTCCACGAACCGCTGGCGCAGCTCGTCGTTGGTGTGCCGCTTGATCCCCCAGGCCATCGACTGCGAGGTGTTGGGCGAGTCGGCGTCCGGCGGACCGAACATCATCAGCGACGGCCACCAGAACCGGTTCGTCGACTCCTGCACCATCTCCCGCTGCGCATCGGTGCCGTTGACCATGGCCAGCAGCAGCTCGTAGCCCTGTCGCTGGTGGAACGACTCCTCCTTGCAGATGCGGATCATCGCCCGGGCGTAGGGGCCGTAGGAGCAGCGGCACAGCGGCACCTGGTTGCAGATCGCCGCGCCGTCCACCAGCCAGCCGATCACCCCGACGTCGGCGTAGGACAACGTCGGGTAGTTGAAGATCGAGGAGTACTTCTGCTTGTTCTCGATGAGCTTCTCGGTGAGCTCCTCGCGGTCGACGCCGAGGGTCTCCGCGGCGGCGTAGAGGTACATCCCGTGACCGGCCTCGTCCTGCACCTTGGCCAGCAGGATCGCCTTGCGGCGCAGGCTGGGCGCGCGCAGGATCCAGTTCCCCTCCGGCTGCATGCCGATGATCTCGGAGTGGGCGTGCTGGGCGATCTGGCGGACCAGCGTGCGGCGGTAGGCCTCGGGCATCCAGTCCCGCGTCTCGATCCGCTGGTCGGCCGCGACCACGGACTCGAACCCGGCCTGCAGCTGCTGCTCGTCCAGCGTCGCGGTCACCGCCGCACCTCCTCAACCGAATGTTCGTTCGGTTGAAGGATGCCGCACGCCCCCCTCGGCGCGCAAGCGGTGGAGGTCACGCCGGGGTCCGCGCCAGGGCCGCGGCCACCTCGTCGAGCCCGCGGGCCAGCCGGATCGCGAGCGTCGTGCGCGCGGAGTCGGCGAGCCAGTCGGCGTACGCGACGCGGAAGACGCCGGCGGCCGCGGCCGCGAGCGGGGCCGCGGTCGGAGCCGGCGCGCCGCGGGCGATCAGCTCGTCGGTGACGGCGGCGACCCAGCGGGCCTGCTTGGCGAGGTCGCGCCCGTGCAGCGCGACGTCGGAGGCGAGCACCCGGGCGCGCACGCGCAGCGCCTCGCGCTCGGGCTGCAGCTCGCGGGCCAGCGCCAGCAGACCGGCGACCACGAGCTCGCGCGGCGTGGCCGAGGCGGGCGCGGACCGGACACCGGCGACCAGGACCTCCCGCAGGCGGTCGTCGGCGCCGAAGAGCACCTCCTCCTTGTCGCGGAAGTGCCGGAAGAAGGTGCGTTGCGAGACCCCGGCCCGCTCGGCGACCTGGTCGACCGTCGTGGCGGCGTAGCCGCGCTCGGCGAACAGCGCCAGCGCCGCCTCCTGCAGCCGCTGGCGCACCCCTGCCGGCCACCGCCCCATGGGCCGAGCCTAGTCCCGGCACCGGCCGCTTGCGTCAGTTCCTGTCATCGCGCATCCTCGGCTCATGACAGTTTCTGACATCACTGGGTCGATCCTGCTGACCGGCCCGACCCGCGGCCTCGGCCGCGCGCTGGTCGGCGAGCTGGCCGGCCGCCGGCCGGCGCCGTCGCTCGTGCTGGCCGGGCGCGATGCGCCCGCCGTGGACGCCGCGGTCGCCGCGGCGCGGTCCGCGGGGGCCGAGGCCGCGCCGCTCGCGCTCGACCTCGCGCGGCTGGCTTCGGTGCGGGACGCGGCCGCCACCGTGGTCGGGGACGTCGCGACGGGCCGGCGGGCACCGCTCACCGCCGTGGTCGCCAACGCCGGCATCCAGGTGACCGACCGGCGCCGCCGCAGCGCCGACGGCCACGAGCTGACCTTCGCCGTCAACGTGCTCGCCCAGCACGCGCTGCTGCGCGGGCTGCTGCCCGCGCTCGCACCCCGCGCGCACGTCGTGCTGCTGGGCAGCGGCACGCACTACGGCGACCGCTCGATGGGCCTGGTCGCGCCGCCGCGGTGGGAGGATCCGGCCGACCTCGCCCGCGCCGACCTCGGGGAGGACGCCGGCCTGCCGGTCGCCGGGCAGCGCGCCTACGCCACGAGCAAGCTCGCCGTGGTGCTGCTCGCGCACGCCTGGCAGCGCCGCCACGGCGACCGGCTGCGCGTCAACGTCTACGACCCGGGCCTGATGCCGGGCACCGGGCTCGCCCGCGACATGAGCGCGGCGCGGCAGTGGGCGTGGCGGCGGGTGCTGCCGGCGCTGCGCGTGCTGCCCGGGGTGACGACCCCGCGGGCCTCGGCCCGCCACCTCGCCGCGCTCGCCCTCGGCGAGGCCCACGCCGACCTGCGCGGCGGCTACGTCGACATCGGCCGCGAGACGCGCTCGTCGGACGCGAGCTACGACCTCGCCCGCGAGGACCGGCTGTGGGACGTGGCCGAGGAGCTGACGACGACCGCCGCTCCGCACTGAGCCTTGCCAGCTGAGCTGAACTCGGTGGCCGTCGACCAGCTGTGGCCTTCGTGCGCGGCGCCGTCTGCCTGCCCGGACCGATCGGAGACCGACCATGACCCGCACCGGGAGCGGCGACGAGCAGGTCCGCGCGCTGGAGGATCTCGGCACCGACCTCGCGCGGCGCCACCGGGCGACGGCCAGCAGCGGCTCCGCCGTCGACGCCGGGCTCGTGCAGCGCGACCTCGCGCCCTGCAGCGTGCTGGAAGCCGGGATCCGGTGAGTCAGCGCGCGGCCGGGAGGATGCCCTCGAAGGCGGCACGCTCCACCGCGTCGGGCAGCACCGAGGCGCCCCGCCCGGGGCGGGCCCACTCGACGATCGAGCTGATCATGCCGGACAGCAGGCGGGCGGCCAGCGCGGGCTCGACGCCGGAGCGGATCTCGCCGGAGTCCACGGCCTCGCGCACCAGGCCGGCGACGTGCGCGTCGAAGGCGCGCCGCCGGTCCAGCGCC
>DASQMQ010000603.1:0-3070 GCA_035645455.1 Pseudonocardia sp. | reverse complement strand
TCCCCGGCGGCGGGCCACCGCGGCGCGGACCGCGCCGGCGGCGTTGGGGGCGAGCACCGAGGCGATCAGCAGCAGACCGGTGACCACGGTCAGCGCCTCGTTGGACACATCGGCCAGGCGCAGGGCGTTCTGCAGGGCGGCCAGCAGCGTGGCGCCGGCGACCACCCCCCACAACGTCCCGCGGCCGCCGAAGATGGACACCCCGCCGAGCAGCACCGCGGCCACCACGGCGAGCTCCAGCCCGGAGCCGTTGTCGGCGCGGGCGCTGGCGTAGCGCAGGGTCCACAGCACACCGGCCAGCGCGGCGACGCCGCCGGTGAGCACGTAGAGCCAGAACTTGGTGCGGGCCACCCGGATGCCGGCGAACCGGGCGGCGTCCACCCCGGCGCCCATGGTGAACAGCGACCGGCCCAGCGGGGTCGCGTGCAGCACCACGCCGAACACCAGGGCCAGCGCCAGCAGCGGGAACACCAGGTTCGGGATCCCGCCGACGGTGCCGGTGACCAGGTCGGTGTAGACCGCCGGGTACTGGGCGACGGCGGCGTCGCCGAGCACCACCAGGGCCAGCCCGCGGTAGAGGGCCAGGGTGCCGATGGTCACCGCCAGCGACGGCAGCGCGAACACCGTCACGAACAGCCCGTTGACCGCGCCCAGCACCAGCCCGAGCAGCAGGCACAGCGGGATGATGGTCTCGATCGACAACCCGGCCTGCCACATCGCGCCCATCGCCGCGCTGGACAGCCCGAGCGTGCTGGCCACCGACAGGTCGATCTCGCCGGTGACGATCACCAGCGTCATCGGCAGCGCGATGAGCAGGATCGGGGCCAGGTCCAGCACCAGGAACGCCACGTTGCGCCCGGACGCGAAGTTGTCCACGGTCACGGCGGCGACCAGCACGAACACCACCAGCAGCGCGATGATCGCGGTGTCCCACCCGGCCCGGGGCCGGCGACGGTCAGCCACGGTGGGGCTCCTTCCTGCGCAGCCGGGCCGCCACCCGGTCGGCGACCACCCGGTCGGTGCCGATGGCCGCCAGGATCAGCGCGCCGACGATCGCGCCCTGCCAGAACTGGTCGATCGCCAGCACCGGCAGCGCGCTGCCGATGGTGGTGAGCAGCAGCGCGCCGATCGCGGCGCCGTAGACCGTGCCGCTGCCGCCGAACACCGCCACCCCGCCGACCACGACCGCGGCCACCACCTCCAGCTCGTCGCCGGTGCCGGAGGCGGCGTCGACGGTGCCGAAGCGGGCCGCGAACAGCACCCCGGCCAGCCCGGCGAGCGCCCCGCTGACCGCGAACGCGGCCAGCACCCGGCGCCCGACCGGCACCCCGGCCAGCACCGCGGCCTGCGGGTTGGAGCCCATCGCGTACAGCTCGCGGCCGGACCGGTAGCTGCGCAGCACGAACCCGGCGGCGAGCACCACGGCCAGCGCGATCAGCACCAGCCACGGCACGCCGAGCACCCCCGCGGTACCGAAGGCCAGGAACCCGGGCGGCAGCTCGTCGGCGTTGATCTGCTGGCCGCCGGCCCAGAAGAAGCAGATGCCGCGGTAGACGTAGAGGGTGCCCAGGGTGACCACCAGCGCGGGCACGTTGCCGAACCGCACCAGCGCCCCGTTGACCAGCCCGCAGGTGGCCCCGACCAGCGCGCCGACCAGCAGGGCGAGCACGATCGGGGTGCCCGGCGCGGCCTGCAGCAGGGTGCCGACGGCGTAGGCGGACAACCCGAGCACCGACCCGACCGACAGGTCGATGTTGCGGGTGATCACCACGATGGTCTGGCCGACCGCGAGCACGACCAGGATGGCCGCGGCCAGCACCAGGTCGCGCACGCTCTGCGCGGACAGGAACCGCGGGTTGACCGCGGCGGTCACCGCGACCAGCACGACCAGGGCCAGCACGATGCCCAGCTCGCGGACGCGCAGCAGCATCGCGGCCCGCGCGGCCGCGGGCTCGTCGGCCCGCTGCACGACCTGCTCGTCGACGGGGCTCACGCCGCCACCTCCTGCCCGGTCGCGGCGCGCATCACGGTCTCCTCGTCGGCCCGGGCCCGCGGGATCTCCGCGACCAGGTCGCCCTCGTGCATCACCAGCACCCGGTCGGCCATCCCGAGCACCTCGGGCAGCTCCGAGGACACCATCAGCACCGCCACCCCGTCCGCGGCCAGCTCGGACATCAGCCGGTGCACCTCGGCCTTGGTACCCACGTCGATGCCGCGGGTGGGCTCGTCGACGATCAGCACCCGGGGGGCGGTGGACAGCCACTTGGCCAGCACGACCTTCTGCTGGTTGCCCCCGGACAGCCGGCCCACCGGGTCGTCGAGGTCGGCGTACTTGGTGCGCAGCCGGGCGGTCCACTCCGCGGCCGCGCGCCGCTCGACGCCGCCGAACAGCAGCCCGAACCGGGCCAACCGGCGCCACCGGGTGGCGGTGGCGTTGCGCTCGATGGACGCCTCCAGCACCAGGCCCTGCTGGCGGCGGTCCTCGGGGACCAGGGCCAGCCCGGCGGCCATCGCGGCCCGCGGGTCGCCCGGCCGCAGCACCTTCCCGGCCACCCGGACCTCCCCGGCGTCGCGCGGGTCCACCCCGAACACCGCCCGGACGACCTCCGAGCGCCCGGCGCCGACCAGCCCGGCCAGCGCGACGATCTCGCCCGCCCGGACCTCGAACGAGACGTCCCGGAACGCGCCCGCCCGGCCCAGCCCCTCGACCGCGAGCAGCACCTCGCCGACCGGCACCTCCCGCTTGGGGAACAGCACGTCCAGCGGGCGGCCGACCATCCGGCGGACCATCTCGTCGACGGTCAGCCCGGTCATCGGGTCGGTGGAGACCAGCGCCCCGTCGCGCAGCACGGTGACCCGCTGGCACAGCGCGGTGATCTCCTCGAACCGGTGGGAGATGAACAGCAGCGCGGCGCCGTCCTCGCGCAGCGCGCGGGCCACCGCGAACAGCCGCTCCACCTCCACCGGGGACAGCGCCGCGGTGGGCTCGTCCATCACGATGACCCGGGCGTCCAGCGACAGCGCCTTGGCGATCTCGACGATCTGCTGGTCGGCGATGGACAGCCCGCGC
>DASQMQ010000602.1:0-4028 GCA_035645455.1 Pseudonocardia sp. | reverse complement strand
CTGGGCACCGGACTCGGTGCGGCGCGGGGTGAGGTCGGCGATGGTGGGGTCGACCTGCTTGACGAACCGGACGGTCGCCCCGCGCGGCGTCCACAGCCGCAGCGCCACGTCGGCCACGCCCTTGCCCATGGCGGTGCTCATCATCGCGGCGAAGTCGGCGGCCAGGTCGTCGGGCCGGGCGACGATCTCGAAGCCGCCCAGCAGCGCCGAGGAGATCCGGCGCAGCTCGTCGACGTCCCAGTCGGTGCCGACGCCGCGGCAGTCGCAGACGAACGCGCCGGCCGCCTCGGCGAGCACCGCCTCCAGCACCCCGGCCTGCTCGCCGTTCTGCCCGTCGGTGAGCAGGATCGCGTGCCGGACCCCGCCGGGGTGCTGCTCGGCGAGCTGGCGGGCCAGGGTCAGCCACGCCCCGATGGCGGTGCCGCCGTTGGCCTGCAGCAGCCGGGCGGTGGCGACGGCCTCGGCCCGCGTGCGGTGGTTCACCGTGGCGGTCCCGGCGCGCGGGTAGACCTGGGTGACGTCGTGCGTGCCGGCCAGCAGCACGAAGTCCACCCCGTCGCGCAGCTGCTCGATCGCGGCCACGGTCGCCTCCTGCGCGGAGTGCATCTTGGCGCCCCACATCGACGACGAGCAGTCCACGATGATGATCTCCAGCGCCCGGGCCGCCGGCACCGCCGCCGCGCCGGCCCCGCTGGCGGTGACCGCCACGACCGCGTCGACCCGGGTCGCCCCGTCGTGCAGGAAGGGGTTGTGGTCCACCTCGACGGTGAAGCTCGGCGCGGTCATGGGACTCCTCGGCTGACGGGGATGAGCACGACGGTGATGTTGTCGCGGCCGCCGGCCTCCAGCGCCACGGTGGTCAGCGCGGCCGCGGTGGCCAGCGGATCGGTGGTGGCGCCCGGCAGGGCGACCGCGGCGAGGCCGGCGGCGTCGTCCAGGTAGTTCCACAGCCCGTCGCTGCACAGCAGCAGCGCGCCCGGCCCGGCCGGCCGCAGGGTGACGACCTCCGGGGACGAGGTGCTGTCCGGTCCGAGCCAGCGGGTGATGGCGTGCGCGCGGCGGTCGACGGCGGCGGCGTCCGGGCTCACCAGCCCGGCGGCCACCATCTCCACCGCCCAGGAGTGGTCGCGGGTCAGCGCGGTGGTGGCCTCGGCGGCGTCCGGGGCGGCCAACCAGTAGGCGCGGCTGTCGCCGATCCACCCGACGGTGATCTCCGGGTGGCCGTCCGGACCCGGCTCGACCAGCCCGGACACCAGGGTGCAGGACGGGCCGTCGGGGCGGGTGCTGAGCGCGGCCACGGTGCGCCCCGCCGCGGCGATCGCATCGCGGGTGCGGACCGCGGGGTCGTCGCGGACCCCCAGCAGCACCTGCAGCGCGGTGTCCGCGGCGGCGGTGGCGGCCAGCTCGGGGTTGCGCGAGGTCGACACCCCGTCGCAGACGACGGCGGCGCGGGCGACCGCGAGCCGCCGGCCCAGCGCCATCGCGTCCTCGTTGTGGGCGTGCACCAGCCCGCGGTCGCTGACCCCGGCCAGCTCGCCCAGGTCGACCTCCACCCGGTCGGTGGGGGCGGGGTGGCGCAGCCCGCAGCCGGGGCAGAACCCGCCCTCGTCGGGCACGGCGACGGTGCCGCACGAGCGGCAGGTGCGGGCACCGGTCGCCGCGGCCGCGGCGCTGGTGCCACCGCGGACCACCAGGTCGGTGCCGCAGGCCTCGCAGAACCGGTCGCCGGTGCCGAGCGGCTCGCCGCAGCTCGGGCAGGAGGTGCCGCCCGGCGGGGCGGGGAACGGGGCGGCCACGGCTACACCCAGGTCCGCGGGCGCACCGCGTTGGCCCGGTCGACCAGCGCCACCCGCCGCTCGTCGTCCGTGGTCAGCCGGGCCGAGGCCCGCAGCGTGCGCTCCAGCGACAGCCGCAGTTCGCGGGCGTCCCAGCGGCAGCCCAGCAGCGGCGGCGCCCCGGACCGGCCCGACGCGACAACGCCGACCGCGGCTTCCAGCACCGTCGCCCGGATCGCGTGGTCGGTGGCCGGGTCCAGCGGCAGCCGCTCGACGCGGGCCGCGGCCGCGCGCAGCTCGGCCTCGCCGGCCGCGCCGGGACGCCCGTCCCCGCCGACCAGCAGCGCGTGCACCGCGGCGAGCTGGGCGGCCACGTACTCGCTGGAGGTCTCCGGAACCGTGTCCAGGGCACCGATCGCCGCCCGCGGGCGCCAGGCCCGCAGGCCCACCCGGGCCGCCCCGAAAGCCGCGTCCGCGATGCTCGGGTCGGTGCGCCCGACCATCGCGTAGTAGCGGCCGGCGAGCTGGTCGTCCCCGGCGCACTCGGCCGCCGCGGCCAGCGCGAGCTTCGGGGCGGCCTCCCCCGGCAGGGTGGCCAGCACGACGTCGAACAGCCCGACGGCCGCGCCCGGGCTGCCCTCGACCAGCGCGGTGACCCCGCGGAACCACTCCAGCCGCCAGTCGGCGTCCTCGCCGCCGGCGATCCGGTCCAGCTCGGCCCGGGCCGCGGCCGGGTCGCGGGCCTGCAGGTGCGCCCGGACCACCCGCAGCCGCAGCTCGGGGCTGGGGGTCGGCACCGTACCGGCCAGCCGCAGGATCTCCGCCGGATCGGCGGTGGTGGCGGTGGCCAGCATGCCGGCGGCCGGGTCGGCGGTGTCGACCAGCGGCACCGGCAGCTGCGCGGCCACCCGCTGCGGGTCCGGGCGGCCCGGGGTCGCCGTCTCGCCGAGCAGCCCGGAGGCGAAGGTGCCGCGCGGCGGGCCGAACACGGTGGACCGGCCGGGGCGGGGGGTGCCGTCCTCGGCGGCCAGCACCTCGCGCAGCACGCCGGTGAGCTGGTCGGTCATCTCGTCGGCGGAGTCGAACCGGCGCAGCGGGTCCGGGTCGGTGGCCCGCAGCAGCAGCCGGTGGAACGACTCGTGGGTGGCCAGCACCGGGTGCTCGGCGGGGTCGGGCAACGGGCTGGGCCGCCCGCGCCGGGACGGCACGATGCCCAGCGCCAGCACCGCGAGGGTGCGCCCGACGGTGAAGATGTCCGAACTCGGCGACGGGCCGAGGGTGGCGATCTCCGGGGCCTGGTAGCCGACCGTGCCGAACACCGCGCTGGTCCGGTCGTCGAGCCGGATGACCGCGCCCAGGTCGATCAGCTTGAGCTGGCGGTCGTACTGGATGACGTTGTCCGGCTTGAAGTCGCAGTAGGCCAGCCCGAGGGAGTGCAGGTGGCCCAGCGCCTGCAGCGACTCCAGGGCGTAGGCGATGGCCTGGCCGACCGGCAGCGGCTGGTACCGGCCGTCGGGCCGGCGCCGCGCGGTGAGCAGGTCCTTGAGCGAGGACCCGCCGACGTACTCCATGACGATGTAGCCGACCGGCTGCCCGTCCGCGCCGGGGTGCTCGACGAAGTTGTGGATCGAGACGATGTTCGGGTGGCTGAGCTGGGCCAGGAACCGCCGCTCGGCGACCGCGGCGGCCATCGCGTCGGCGTCGCCCGCGTCGAGCAGGCCCTTGAGCACCACCCACCGGTCGTTGACGTTGCGGTCCAGGGCCAGGTAGATCCAGCCCAGCCCGCCGTGCGCCAGGCAGCCCTGCACCTCGTACTGCGCGGCGACCAGGGTGCCGGGGGTGAGGGTGGGCACGAACGAGTAGCGGGTGCCGTCGTTCGGGCAGTAGCCCTCCAGCCGGCCGGGGCGGCCGTCGCGACTGCGCCCGACCGGGTGCCCGCAGCTGCTGCAGAACCGTTTGTCCTCGGCGACCTGGGGGTCGGCCAGCAGCGCGGTGGCCGGGTCGACGCGCGGCACCGGGGGCACGTCGACCAGGCCGGCGCCGAGCCGGCTGCGGGTCGACCCGCTGGAGGTGCGGGTGGTGCCGCGGCGGGCGGCCCGGCTGCCCGCGGACCCGGTGCCACTGCCCGAGCCAGAGCTCGGACCGCTGCCCGGACCGCTGCCCGGACCACTGCCCGGACCACTGCCCGGACCGGAGCCCGAACCCCGGCCCGGTCCGCTCCCCGGACCGGAGCCGGCGCCGCGGACCGACGCC
>DASQMQ010000601.1:0-11266 GCA_035645455.1 Pseudonocardia sp. | reverse complement strand
CTCGACCTGGGCACCCAGGTCTCCCGCGACGTCGTGGTCGACCTCGGTGCGGACGAGGTGGTCTCCCGGGTGGAGCTGGACACCGCGACGTCGGGCCAGCTCCCGGTGCTCGACGAGGAGTTCGAGCTGGTCGAGCTGCTGCTGTCCACCGACGAGCGCTGGCTGGCCGCGCTGGCCGCCCGCGGCCTGGACGTGGCGAACGTGCGGGTGGCGCCGCTGTCGGCGGGCGTCTACGCCGACGAGTACCCCGAGGAGTCCGGCCGCCGCGTGCTGCGCGGGCTGGCGTTCGTCCAGGAGCACGAGCAGGACTCGGCCTGGGCGCACCCGGTCGACGGACTGGTCGCCTACGTCGACACCATGAACCGGGTCGTCGACCAGGTCATCGACGCCGGCCCGGTCCCGGTGCCGGCCGGCTCGGGCAACTTCGACGACCCGGCCGTGCACGGGCCGCTGCGCACCACCCAGCGCCCGATCGAGATCAGCCAGCCGGAGGGCTCCAGCCTCACCCTGGAGGGCAACCACCTGAGCTGGGAGAAGTGGTCGCTGCGGGTCGGGTTCGACACCCGCGAGGGGCTGGTGCTGCACCAGATCGGGTTCGACGAGGGCGCCGGCGTCCGGCCGATCGTGCACCGGGCCTCGATCGCCGAGATGGTGGTGCCCTACGCCGACCCGTCGCCGGTGCGGTCCTGGCAGAACTACTTCGACACCGGCGAGTACCTGGTCGGGCGCTACGCCAACTCCCTGGAGCTGGGCTGCGACTGCCTCGGCGAGATCACCTACCTGGACGCGGTGATCGCCGACGAGCTGGGCAACCCGCGCACCCTGCCCAACGCGGTCTGCATCCACGAGGAGGACTACGGGGTGCTCTGGAAGCACTCCGACCTGTGGTCCGGCTCGTCGCAGACCCGCCGCCAGCGCCGGCTGGTGGTCTCGTTCTTCACCACCGTGGGCAACTACGACTACGGCTTCTACTGGTACCTCTACCTGGACGGCACGATCGGGTTCGAGGCCAAGGCCACCGGTGTCGTGTTCACCTCCGCGCACCCCGGCGGGGACTACCCGTACGCCTCGGAGATCGCCCCGGGGCTGGGCGCGCCGCTGCACCAGCACCTGTTCAGCGCCCGGCTCGACATGACCGTGGACGGCGCGGCGAACCGGGTCGAGGAGGTCGACGTGGTCCGGGTGCCGATGGGTCCGGACAACCGCCGCGGCAACGCCTGGGGCGTGCAGCACACCGTGCTGGGCACCGAGTCCGCCGCCCAGCGCGACGCCGCGCCCGACCGCAACCGGGTCTGGCACATCGTCAACCCGGACCGGACCAACCACGTCGGCCGACCGGTCGGCTACGCGCTGGTCCCGGAGGGCCTGCCCACGCTGCTCGCCGACCCGGAGTCCTCGATCGCCCGGCGGGCCGCCTTCGCCACCAGGCACCTGTGGGTCACCCGCTACGACCCGGCCGAGCGGTACTCCGCGGGCGACTTCGTCAACCAGCACAGCGGCGGCGCCGGTCTGCCCGCCTACGCCGCCGCCGACCGCGACCTGGACGGCCAGGACGTCGTGGTGTGGCACACCTTCGGGCTGACCCACGTGCCCCGGCCCGAGGACTGGCCGATCATGCCGGTCGACCACACCGGGTTCACCCTCAAGCCGGTCGGCTTCTTCGACCGCAACCCCACCCTCGACGTCCCCGGATCGGCGTCGGCGCACTGCTCGCCCTCCGATGGCTGAGACGCGGGCCCGGACCGGGCGGGAGTCCGGCGAGCAGCTCGCCCGCGGCCGGCTCGGGGTGGCCGGCATCGTGTTCTTCGTGGTGGCCGCGGCGGCCCCGCTGGTCGGCATGACCGGCGCCGTGCCGGTGGCCATCGCGGCCGGCAGCGGCGCCGGGGCACCGGGCGCGTACGTCGCGGTCGGGATCACGCTGATCGTGTTCACCTCGGCGTTCTCGGCGATGAGCCGGGTGGTCACCAACACCGGCGCGTTCTTCGCCTACGTCGGGCGGGGCCTGGGCATCCCGGCCGGGGTGGGGTCGGCGCTGGTCTCGCTGCTGGCCTACCTGGCCATCCAGCTCGCGATCTACGGCTTCTTCGGCGGCCTGCTGGCCGGCCAGCTGGCGGCGACCCTCGGCCTGGAGGCCCCCTGGTGGCTGTGGACGCTCATCGCCTGGGCGGTGGTGCTCGGGCTGTCGCTGCTGCGCGTGGAGGTCGGCGCCCGGGTGCTGGGCGTGCTGATGATCTGCGAGGTGGTCAGCCTGCTGGTGCTCGCGCTGGCGGTGCTGGGCTCGGGCGGCGGTCCGGAGGGCCTCGACCCGGTGGCGTCGTTCGCGCCGCAGAACGTGTTCGCCGGCGGGCTGGCCGGGTCGGCCGGGATCGCGCTGGCCTTCGCGTTCGCCTCCTACATCGGGTTCGAGGCCACCGCGATCTACGGCGAGGAGAGCCGCGACCCGGAGCGCACCGTGCCGCGGGCCACCTACCTGGCCGTCGGGCTGATCACGGTGATCTTCGCCGCGGCGTCCTGGGCGGTGGTGAGCGGGCTGGGGGCCACCGACGTGGCCGCGAAGGTGGCGGAGCTGTCGGCCGTCGACGGCACGCCGCTGGCCGACCCGGCCGCGGTGCTGTTCGGGGTGGCCGCCGAGTTCGTCGGCGGGTGGCTGGCCACGGTGATGAGCTGGCTGGTGGTGTCCAGCCTGTTCGCCGGGCTGCTGGCCTTCCAGAACTGCAGCGCCCGGTACTTCTTCTCGCTCGGCCGCGCCGGGGTGCTGCCGGCCGCGCTGCGCCACACCAACCGGCGGTCCGCCCCGGCCACCGGCTCGGTGGTGACCAGCGTCCTGACCGGACTGGTGATCGTGGTGTTCGCCGTCGCCGGGCTCGATCCGGTGCTCAACCTGTTCTACTGGTCGAGCGGGGTCGCGGTGATCTCGGTGGTGCTGGTGGAGATCCTGGTCTGCGTCGCGGTGCTGGTGCACTTCCGGGGGCCGGCCCCGGGTCGGCACTGGTGGTCCACGCTGCTCGCGCCGGTGCTGGCCGGGCTCGGCCTGCTGGCCGGGCTCTACCTGCTGATCTCCCGGTTCGGGCTGCTCGCCGGCACGGTGCCCGAGGGGGTGGACCCGACCACGACGGCGTGGGTGCTCAGCCCGATCGGGTGGACGCTGGTGCTGCTGCCGTTCGTGCTGCTGGCGGTCGGGGTGGCGCTCGGCGCTGCCGTGCAGCGCGGCGGCCGCGACCGACCGGAGCTGTCCGGCATCCTGGGCTGATGCCCAAGATCGTCGACCACGACGCGCGGCGGAAGGAGATCATCGAGGCGGTCTGGTCGCTGATCTCCTCACGCGGGTTCGGCTCGGTCACCATGCGCGAGCTGGCGGCCGAGGCCGGCTACGCCAACGGCGCACTGGCCCGGTACTTCCCGGACAAGGACGCCGTGCTGCGGGCGGCGTTCCGGCGGGCCTTCGACGCGACCAACGAGCGCGCCCGCGCGGCCATCGGCGACCGCGGCGGGCTCACCGCGCTGCGCTCGCTGGTGCTGGAGATCATGCCGCTGGACGAGGTCCGGCGGCGCGAGGCCCGGGTCGTGATCGGCTTCTGGGACCACGCGGCCGGCGACCCGGACCTGGTCGAGTTCTTCGACACCGCGATGGCCCAGTGGCGCGGCCAGGTGCAGATGTACCTGCGCCAGGCCCGGGCGACCGGGGAGATCCCGGTGGGCCGGCCGGACGACCTGGTGATCGACACCCTGCTGGCGCTGACCATGGGCCTGCAGATCAACGCGCTGTTCATGCCGGGGCACACCACCCCCGAACGCCAGCTCGCCCTGCTGGAGGACTTCCTCAGCGCCCTGCACCGCACCTCCTGACCGGTGCCCGGCCCGATCCGAGGAGGACCCGATGCGCAGCGGACGGGTCCAGCGGATCGCGCGCCCGTCGCCGACCGGGGCACCGACCCGTCGCCGCAGTCGGAACCTGGATCCCGGTCAGCCGGCCGGGGTGCGGGCCAGCACCGCGTAGTCCTGCGGCCCGAACAGGCCCTTCTGCAGCGCCAGCGCGACGGCGGCGCTGGCCGCCGGGGACACCCCGGCCAGCTCCAGGCCGGACAGGTCGAGGTCCTCCTTGGGGTGCAGCGCCCAGGTCTCCACCTCGGCGAACCCGCCGGCCCGGACCAGGAACTCCAGCTGGGCCGGCGGGATCGGGGCGCGGTGGGTGGGGTCGAGGTGGAAGTTGCAGGCACCCATCACCAGGTTGGTCGGGTTCGGCGTCTCGGCCACCAGCAGCCCGCCCGGTCGCAGCGCCCGGCGCGCCGCGGCCAGCAGCGCCAGCAGGGCGTCCAGGTCGAGGTGCTCGACGACGTGGAAGGCGGTCACCGCGTCCAGCGATCCCGGCGCGACCGAGCCCAGGTGGTCGGTCCCGTCGGCGTGCACCACGTCCAGGCCGCGCTCGCGCAGGTGCCGGACCATCGGCAGGTTGTCGTCCACCCCGACGGCCGGCACCCCGGACCCGGCGAGCAGGGCCAGCCACTCGCCGCGACCCGGCCCGACGTCGACCAGCCGGGGTCCGCCGGCGTCCGGGCGCACCACCTCGCGCACCCGGGGCAGGTAGACCGCCAGCCGCTCGCGCACGTCGGCCTCGGACCCGCGGAACCGCTCCTCGAACGCCGGGTAGATCGCGGCGAACCGGTCGCTGTGGCCGCGGGCGGCGGCGCTGAGCGCCTCGACGCGGTCGCGCAGCGCGCGGACCTCGGCCCGCAGCTCGGCCAGCTCGGCGTGCGGGTCGGCGTGCGGGTCGGCGTGCGGGTCGGCAAGGCTCACGACGGGCGCTCGGTGATCGTCGACAGCACCCGGGCCGGCGCCCCGCCGACCACCGTGAACGGCTCGACGTCCGCGCGGACCAGGCTGCCCGCGGCCACCACGGCGTGCTCGCCGATCCGGCACGGACCCAGCACCAGCGCGTTGGTGGAGATCCAGGCGCCGCGGCCGATCACCACGTCGCGCCCGGACTTCGGCACCGTGACCTGGCGGGCCCGGTCGAACACGGTGATGTCGTGGGTGCCGGTGAGCACCGCGACGCCGTGGCCGAAGAACGCGTACTCCTCGACGGTGATCTCGCCGGAGGAGAGGTTGAACAGGGCGTCGTTGACCACCGCCGTCGGGTGGACGTGCAGCTTGCGCTCGTCGCCGTAGATGCGCGGGCCCCACCGCAGCCGCTCCACGGCCTCGCGGACCGCCGCGTCCACGGCCGGGCCGATCGCCGCGGCCACCCTGGCCTCGATGAGGGCGGCGATCTCGCCGTCCGGGTCGACGTCGGTCACGGTGCTCCTGGTGGCTCGGGGGCAGGAGCGCACAGTCTCCGACGGTGCGGCGGCCCCGACCACTCGGAGCGCCCGGCCGCGCGGGAGCGGGCGGTGGCGTCAGTAGGGTCGGGGCCATGCTCAGCCGCGCCCGGGGAATCGCCCGATCCCTGCTCCTCTACCACGGCGTGCCGGGCCGGCACCGGCGGATGCTGCGGTTCTACCGGGAGTTCCTCGCCCCGGGCGACATCGGCTTCGACATCGGCGCGCACGTCGGCAGCCGGGTGCGGGCCTGGCGCGGGCTCGGCGCCCGGGTGGTCGCGGTCGAGCCGCAGCCGGACTGCCTGCGCGTGCTGCGGCTGTTCTTCGGCCGCGACCGCGGCGTCACGATCCTGCCCACCGCGGCCGGGGCGCGCGCCGGGAAGGCGACCCTCGGCGTGTCCACCGCGACCCCCACCGTGTCGTCGATGTCACCCGACTGGATCTCCTCGGTGGCCACCGACCGCGGCTTCGCCCGGGTGCGCTGGGACCAGGAGGTCGAGGTCCGGGTGACCACCCTGGACGACCTGATCACCGCGCACGGCGAGCCGGCCTTCTGCAAGATCGACGTCGAGGGCTTCGAGGTCGACGTGCTGAGCGGGCTGAGCCGCCCGCTGCGCGCGCTGTCGTTCGAGTACCTGCCCTCGGCGCACGACTCCACGCTGGCCGCGATCGACCTGGTGGAACGGTTGGGCGCCGGGGCCGGCGGCTACCGCTACAACTACTCCCCGGTGGAGACCCTGCGGTTCGTCGCCGACCGCTGGATGGACGCCGTCGAGCTGACCCGGCTGCTGGACCGGCTGCGCCCGCTGGGCCGCTCCGGGGACGTCTACGCCCGGCTGGACCGGCCCGAACCCGGCGTCCCGGCGTCCTGATCCGGGCCGGACGAGGAATCCCCGGACCGGCCGCCGGGTTGGACCGGGGGACCGGAACGCCCCGGGCGCGCCGTACCGCCCGGGCGCGCGGAACCAGCCGCCCGGCGATACTGGGCCACACCAGCCCGCCCGTGCTGAACCCCTCCGGGGTCCGATCCGTGCCGCAGAAGGTGCAGAGGGGTTCCATGCAGACCGCAGTCCGGCCGCGGACCACCCAACAGACCGCCGGTATCGCCATGCAGGTCGTGCTGCTGGCCGCGCTCGCCCCGCTGGTCGGCCTGGGGCCGATCGGCTGGCTGGCCGGGATCGGCTACATCGTCGGCCTGTGCGGCCTGCTCACCACGGCCGCGCACCGCGCCGGGGTGGCCCGGCTGGGCCCGGCCGACCTGGTCACCCTGGCCAGGGCGGTGCTCGTCGGCGGGGTCACCGCGCTGGCCGCGGACGGGGTGAGCACCGGCGACTCCTCGGCGGTCGCCCTGGTCGCGCTGGCCACGGTGGCCCTGGTGCTCGACGGCGTCGACGGCCAGGTCGCCCGGCGCAGCGGCACCTCCTCGGCACTGGGGGCCCGGTTCGACATGGAGGTCGACTCGTTCCTGGTGCTGGTGCTCAGCGTGCACGTGGCGCTGATGCTCGGGCCGTGGGTGCTGGCCATCGGGGCGATGCGCTACCTGTTCGTCGCGGTGAGCTGGGTGGCGCCGTGGCTGCGGGCCCCGTTGCCGCCGCGGTACTCCACCAAGGCGGTGGCCGCGGCGCAGGGCATCGTGCTGGTCGTGGCGACCGCCGACCTGCTGCCGCGGGTGATCGCCGCCGTCCTCGTCGCGCTGTCGCTGGGCGTGCTGGTCTGGTCGTTCGGTCGCGACGTGCTGCGGTTGTGGCGCAACGCCCAGGACGAGCCGGCGCGACGGTCCGGACCCCCGCGCTGACCCCGCGATCCGGACCGCTGGGCCGGCGCGCGACGGGTAACCCGTCGGGGTGAAGCTCACCGGGTGGCTGGACCGTCAGCAACAACAGCACCGCTGGTTGGGGGTGCCGCTGGCGGTCATCTACAAGTTCGTCGACGACCAGGGCGTCTACCTGGCCGGGCTGATCACCTACTACGGGTTCCTGTCGCTGTTCCCGCTGCTGCTGGTGCTGGCCACGGTGCTGGGCTTCCTGCTGCCGGGCAACCCCGACCTGCAGCGCCAACTGATCGACAGCGCGCTCGCCCAGTTCCCGATCATCGGTGACCAGCTGACCAGCGGGGCCCAGCCGCTGCGCGGGTCCGGCGTCGGGCTGGCCACCGGCATCGTGGTCTCGCTCTACGGCGCGCTGGGCTTCTCGGTGGCCCTCCAGAACGCGCTCAACCAGATCTGGGGGGTGCCGGTGCACCGCCGGCCCAACCCGTTCCTGGCCCGGTTGCGCAGCCTGCTGATGCTCGGCCTGCTCGGCGTCGGGGTGGTGCTGACCACCGCGCTCGCCACGCTGAGCGGCATCGGGGAGCAGTTCGGCCCGGTGCTGCGGTGGGCGGCGGTGCTGGTCTCGATCGCGGTCAACGCGGGGCTGTTCGTGCTGGCCTTCCGCGCGCTCACGGCCCGCCGGGTGACCGTGCGCGACGTGCTGCCGGGGGCGGTGCTGGCCGCGGTGTGCTGGCAGGGGCTGCAGGCTGTCGGCGCGGTCTACGTCGACAGCCAGCTGCGCGGCTCCACCCAGGTGTACGGGCTGTTCGGGATCGTGCTCGGGCTGCTGGCGTGGATCAACGCCGGGGCGCTGGTGGTGGTGCTGTCCGCGGAGGTGAACGTGGTGCTCGCCGAGCGGCTCTGGCCGCGCTCGCTGCTCAGCCCGTTCATCGAGGACGTCGACCTCACCCGGGCCGACCGCCGCAGCTACGCCTCCTACGCGCACGCCCAGCGCTACCGGGAGTCCGAGGAGATCGACGTCGATTTCCGGACCCGGCCCGGCCGCGAGGACGGCGACGCCGGCGGCGGGGACGACCAGGGCACCGACCACGGGGACGACGATCGCGACGACGTCCGGGACGGAGCACCCGACGGGTCGCGGTAGCCCGGCGCCTGTTCCGGTTGCTCCCCGGCCGCCCGGGTGCGGCAATGGACCGGGCGTGGGCCCCGGGGTCCCGCCGGGCGGAGGGTGACAGCATGGACCGATACGGCATCCGCCGCGCGAAGCCGGCCCGCCCGGGCACCCAGGATGAGCTGTCCGGCGGTGACCGGTGAGCCCGGACGCCGCACCGGTCCCGGGGCTCGTCGAGCTCGGGGTGGCCGAGCTGGCCGCGCGGATCGCCGCCCGGGAGGTGTCCTGCGTCGAGGTCATGCGGACCTACCTCGACCGCATCGACGCACTGAACCCGCTGGTCAACGCGATCGTCGCGCGCCGCGACCGGGACCAGCTGCTGGCCGAGGCCGAGCAGCGCGACCGGGCGCTGGACGAGGGTCCCTGCGGGCCGCTGCACGGCGTGCCGCAGGCGGTGAAGGACCTGGCCGAGGTGGCCGGGCAGCCCTGGACGTCCGGGTCGCCGGTGTTCCGCGACCGGGTCGGTGAGGTCGACGCGCCGTTCGTGCGCCGCATCCGGGCCGCCGGCGCGGTCTTCGTCGGCCGGACCAACACCCCGGAGCTGGGCCTGGGCTCGCAGACCTACAACCCGGTGTGGGGCGCCACCACCAACCCCTACGACCCGACCCGCACCTCGGGCGGCAGCAGCGGCGGCGCGGCGGCGGCCCTCGCGCTGCGCCTGCTGCCGGTCGCCGACGGCAGTGACTACCTGGGCTCGCTGCGCAACCCGGCGGCCTTCTGCAACGTGCTGGGCCTGCGCCCCAGCCGCGGCCGGGTGCCGAAGCCGGGCTTCGTCGCCCAGCTCGGCGAGTCCGGGCCGATGGGCCGCTCGGTGGCGGACCTGGCGCTGCTGCTGTCGGTGATGGCCGGCCCGGACCCGGCGGCCCCGCTGGCCCGCACCGATCCGCTGGACCTGCGCGACCTGCGTGCGGCCGACCTGCGCGGGCGGCGGATCGGCTGGCTCGGCGACCTCGGCGGCCGGCTGGCCACCGAGCCCGGGATCCTCACGCTGGGCCGCGCGACCGCCGACGCGCTGAGCGGTCTCGGCGCGCTCGTCGAGGACGTCGTCCCGGACTTCGACCTGGACCGGCTCTGGCGGGCGGTGCTCGTCTGGCGCTGGTGGGGGATGGCCGAGATGGCCCCGCTGCTCGCCGCCGGGGTGCGCGAGCGGGTCAAGCCGGAGGCGGTGTGGGAGATCGAGCACGGGGTCGCGCTGACCGCCGGTGAGATCGCCGGGGCGCTCGCCGTCCGGGACGGCTGGTACGCCACCGTGCTGCGGCTGTTCGACCGCTACGACGCGCTGCTCGCGCCGAGCGCCCAGGTCTTCCCGTTCCCGGTCGACCGGCCGTGGCCCGACGAGGTCGACGGCCGGCCGATGGACACCTACCACCGCTGGATGGAGACCGTCGCACCGTGGTCGCTGGCCGGCGTGCCGGTGCTCGGGATGCCCGCCGGGTTCGACGCCCGCGGCCTGCCCACCGGGGTGCAGCTGATCGGGCCGCCCGGCGGTGACCGGCGGGTGCTGGAGATCGGGCTGGCCCACGAGCGGGCCACCGGGTGGGTCGACCGGGTCCGGCCGCCGGTGCTCGGTGCCGCCGGGCGGGCGGAGCCGGCACGACGACCGGGCGGCGGCTGACCCGGGAGCCCGGCCCCTGAGCCACGTCGCCGCCGCGGGATCGGCCAGCCGCCCCGGAGTTCCCCGACCTGGCCGAGGAGCCGGTGCTGCGGCGCTGGACGGAGATCCTGACCCGCGCGTAGCTTCGCCGGGTCCGGCCCCCCGGCCCGAGGAGCGAACGTGACGATCCCACCCTCTGACGCGGACCGGCTGGCCGAGCTGGGCCGGCACTACGCCTTCGGCCTCGACGAGGCCGAGCTCGCGGAGTTCGCGCCTGCGGTGGCGGCCACCCTGGCGGCGTCCGAGCGGGTCGAGCAGCTCTACGCGGCGAGCGCGCCCGAGGTACCCGAGCGGTCGTGGTCCGAACCGGCCGACAACCCGCTGGGCGCCTGGTACGTGACCACGTCGATCTCCGGCGCGGCCGGCGGGCCGCTGGCCGGGCGGACGGCCGCGATCAAGGACAACGTGTCGGTGGCGGGCGTGCCGATGATGAACGGGTCGCGCACCTGGCGCTGGGCGGCGACCAGGGCGGCTCGGTGCGCATCCCGAGCGCGTTCTCCGGCACCGTCGGGCACAAGCCGACCCACGGCCTGGTGCCCTACACCGGGGCGTTCCCGATCGAGCAGACGATCGACCACCTCGGTCCGATGACCCGCACGGTCACCGACGCCGCGCTGATGCTGAACGTGCTGGCCGGCGTCGACGGGCTGGACCCGCGCCAGCCCACCTCGCTCGACACCGTCGACTACGCCGCCGCACTCGCCGAGCCGGCCGGCGGGCTGCGCATCGGGGTGGTCGGCGAGGGCTTCGGCACCCCGGTCTCCGAGGCCGGGGTGGACGACGCCGTGCGCGCCGGGGTCGACCTCCTGCGCGGGGCCGGGCTGACCGCCGACGACGTCTCCATCCCGTGGCACACCGACGCGATGGCGGTGTGGAACGTGATCGCGACCGAGGGCGCGGCGTTCCAGATGCTCGACGGCAACGGCTACGGCATGAACTCGCCCGGCCTGTACGACCCGGAGCTGATCGCGCACTACGCGGCCGGCCGGATCGCGCACGGCGCGCAGCTGTCCAAGACGGTCAAGCTGGTCGGGATGTCCGGGCGCTACACCTTCGAGCTGGGCGGCGGGAAGTACTACGCGATGGCCCGCAACCTCGCCCTGGACCTGCGCCGGGCCTACGACGACGCGCTGTCGTCCTACGACGTGCTGGTCATGCCGACCCTGCCGTTCACCGCCCAGCCGCTGGTCGGGCTGGACGCGCCGCTGCAGAGCTACCTGCCCACGGCCCTGTCGATGATCGGCAACTGCGCCCCGTTCGACGTCACCGGGCACCCGGCGTGCAGCGTGCCGGCCGGGCTGGTCGGCGGCCTGCCGGCCGGGCTGATGATCGTCGGACGGCGGTTCGACGACGCCACC
>DASQMQ010000600.1:0-2187 GCA_035645455.1 Pseudonocardia sp. | reverse complement strand
CCCCGGCCCGGGCGCGGGCCCGCGGGGGCTTGCGACAATGGCCGCATGACCGTCACCGCGCCGCCCGGCGCCCTGGGTGCGGTCACCCCCAGCCACGCGGAGTTCCGCGAGCTGGCCCGCGGGCACCGGGTGATCCCGGTGACCCGCCGGCTGCTCGCCGACGACGAGACCCCGGTCGGGGTCTACCGCAAGCTGGCCGGTGACCGGCCCGGCACCTTCCTGTTGGAGTCGGCGGAGAACGGCCGGTCGTGGTCGCGCTGGTCGTTCGTGGGTGCCCGCAGCGCCGCCGCGCTCACCGCGGTGGACGGCGAGCTGGTCTGGACCGGCGAGGTCCCGGTCGGGCTGCCGACCGACGGCGACCCGCTGGCCGCCCTGCACGCGGTGGTCACCGAGCTGCACAGCGAGCCGTTGCCCGGGCTGCCCCCGCTCACCGGCGGCATGGTCGGCTACCTCGGCTACGACGTGGTCCGCCGGCTGGAGCGGCTGCCCGAGCTGGCCGTGGACGACCTGCAGGTCCCCGAGCTGGTGATGCTGCTGGCCACCGACCTGGCCGCGGTGGACCACCACGAGGGCACGGTGACCCTCATCGCCAACGCGCTGAACTGGGACGACACCGATCAGCGGGTCGACGAGGCCTACGCCGACGCGGTGGCCCGGCTGGACCGGATGACCGCCGAGCTGGCCGCCCCGGCGCCGTCCACGGTGGCCGTCTACCGCCCGGCCGAGCCGGAGTTCACCCGGCGGCGCAGCCCGGCCCAGCACCACGCGGCGATCGAGGCGGCCAAGGAGCAGATCCGGGCGGGCGAGGCGTTCCAGGTGGTCGTCTCGCAGCGGTTCGAGATCGACTGCCCGGCCGACCCGCTGGACGTCTACCGGGTGCTGCGGGCGACCAACCCGAGCCCGTACATGTACCTGCTGCGGCTGCAGAGCGCGGCCGGGGAGGGGTTCGCGATCGTCGGGTCCAGCCCGGAGGCCCTGGTCACCGTCCGGGACGGGGTGGCGACCACGCACCCGATCGCCGGCACCCGGTGGCGCGGGGCCACCGAGGAGGAGGACGTGCTGCTGGAGAAGGACCTGCGCGCCGACGACAAGGAGCGCGCCGAGCACGTCATGCTCGTCGACCTGGGCCGCAACGACCTGGGCCGGGTGTGCGAGCCGGGCACGGTCAAGGTGCACAACTTCTTCTCGGTGGAGCGCTACAGCCACGTCATGCACCTGGTCTCGACGGTCACCGGGGTGCTGCGCCGGGACTGCACCGCGATCGACGCGGTCACCGCCTGCTTCCCGGCGGGCACCCTGTCCGGGGCGCCCAAGCCGCGCGCGATGCAGATCATCGAGGAGCTGGAGCCGACCCGGCGCGGGCTCTACGGCGGGATCGTGGGCTACCTGGACTTCGCCGGCAACGCCGACACCGCCATCGCCATCCGCACCGCGCTGGTCCGCGGCGGGACGGCCTACGTGCAGGCCGGCGGCGGCATCGTGGCCGACTCCGACCCGGCGGCCGAGGACACCGAGTCGCTGAACAAGGCCCGCGCGGTGCTCTCCGCGGTGGCCACCGCCGCGACGCTGGAGCCGCCGCGGCCGGCGGCGGATCGGCCGGACGCGTGACCCCGGCCCGGTCGGCCCGGGCGCTGGTCGGCGTGTGCGCGGCCCTGGTCCTGGCCGCCGCCCTGCTCTGGGTCGCCTCGGCGGTGACCTGGGCACGGGTCGGGACGGCCGGCGGGGCCCCGGTCGAGGTGGCCGGCGCAGCGGTCGTCCCGGGGCTGACCGGCACGGCCCTGCTCGCGCTGGCCGGGGTCGCCGGGGTGGTCGCCGCCGGCGGCGTCCTGCGCCGGCTGCTCGGGCTGCTGTGCATGGCGGCAGCCGTCTTCGTGGCCGTGGAGACGGTGTCGGGGTGGAACGGCGAGGGGGCGCTGCTGCCCGACGGGGTGTCGGCGACCGGCCCGGGCGAGCCGGCCGCCGCCCCGTGGCTCGCCCTGCTCGGCGCCGTGGTGCTGCTCGCGGCCGGGGCGGTGGTGGCGGTCCGGGAGCCGCGGCTGGCCCGGCTGGGCTCCCGGTACGGCAGCGGGCGGCGGGCCCGGGCCGGTGCGGATCCGGACCGGGCGGCCTGGGACGATCTCGACGAGGGCCGGGACCCGACCGTTCCGGCCGCCGGCGACGGTGATCCCGGCAGGGGGGACGGCAGGG